>JAYTQX010000308.1:0-3737 GCA_043746455.1 Pseudomonadota bacterium | reverse complement strand
CTGTTGAAAAAAGCGCAGACCATCGCGGTGTTTCAGCTGGAATCCTCCGGCATGCAGCGCATGCTGAAAGACGCGAAGCCCGATCGGTTCGAGGACGTCATCGCGCTCGGCGCACTGTACCGGCCCGGTCCAATGGACCTGATTCCAAGTTATTGCCGACGCAAGCACGGTATCGAGGCGATCGAATACCCCGATCCGCGCGTCGAGCCGGTGCTGCGCGAGACCTACGGGATCATGGTCTATCAGGAACAGGTCATGCAGATGGCGCAGATCGTCGGCGGTTACTCGCTCGGCGCCGCCGACCTGTTGCGCCGCGCGATGGGCAAGAAGAATCCGGCCGAGATGGCCAAGCAGCGCGCGGTGTTCCGCGACGGCGCTGCGGCGAATGGAATGAGCGCCGCGAAAGCCGATGCGATTTTCGACCTGATGGAGAAATTCGCCGGCTACGGCTTCAACAAGTCGCATGCCGCAGCGTATGCGATGGTCGCGTATCAGACCGCGTGGCTCAAGGTTCACTACCCGGCAGAATTCATGGCCGCGGTGCTGTCCTCGGACATGGACAACACCGACAAGGTGGTAACCTTTCTCGACGAGGCGCGCGCGATGCATCTCGTCGTGCGCTCGCCCGCTGTGAACGCCTCGAACTACCCGTTCGTCGCCGAAGACGACGGCAGCATCCGCTACGGACTCGGCGCGATCAAGGGTGTCGGCCGCGCGGTGTGCGAAAGCATCGCGGTCGAGCGCGGGCGCGCGGGCGCATTCACCGATCTTGCCGATTTCTGCCGCCGGGTCGATCCGCACAAGCTCAACAAGCGCGTGCTCGAAGCGCTCACCTTGTCCGGCGCGCTGGATGCGCTGGCATCGAACCGCGCTACCCTGATGCTGCAGTTGCCCGAGGCAATGAAGGCCGCCGAACAGCAGGCGCGCGATGCGCAGGCAGGGCAGAACGACATGTTCGGCGCTAGCGCAAAAACCGCGATCAAGCTGCAGCTGCCCGTGTGCGACGAGTGGCCGCTGCAGCAGCGCCTGATCGGCGAGCGCGAGACGCTGGGGCATTACCTGTCCGGCCATCCGACCGAAGCCTGGCGTGCGATTCTCGTGCAGCTCGCCGATGCGCCGCTGGGCGATGTCGCCAAACACTACCGTCCACCGGCGCTGGAACAACGTCGCGGACGCTTCAGCGATCAGCCGTTCGTCGTTGCCGGCATGCTCACGAGCTTGCGCAAGCGTGGCGACACAATGGCGTTCGCGCAGATCGAGGACTGGAGCGGGCGCATCGAGGTCAGTCTGTTCCGCGAAGCCTTCGTCGAGTTCGCCGCGCTACTCACTCGCGATGCGATCCTGATCGTCGAGGGCGGCTTGTCGCTCGATGAATTTTCCGGCGGTTTCCAGTTGCGCGCGCGCCGCGTGAGCACGCTCGACGAGGCCTGTGCGCGCTATGCACGGCTGCTGCGCGTGAAGCTCAATGGCGTCGACACCGCCTTCATCCCGCGCCTGCGCGACGCGCTGGCCGGCCATCGTGGCGGCAAGACCATGCTGCGCCTGTCCTACGCCAATGCGCAGGGCCGCGCGGAACTGGAATTCGGCGCCGATTGGCGCGTACGCGCGAGCGCCGGTCTGCTGCACGCCCTCGAAGCCCTGCCCGGCGTGCTCGCCGCCGAGCTGCTGCTGACCAAACCGGCAGCCGGCGCTGGCTGAGCCGCATCCCTCGTCTCACGCCGTCCATCTGGGTATACTTGCGCACTTTGCGCAAACGCGCGTGCGGCTGTATCGCATGAATCCGAATTTTCTCGACTTCGAACAACCCATCGCCGAACTGGACGCGAAGATCCAGGAACTGCGTCAGGCCAGTCACGGCCAGGCCTTCAATATCGAAGACGAAATCGGGCGGCTCAAGGACAAGCTCAAGCACAAGACCGCGGAGATTTTCCGCAATCTGACGCCATGGCAGATCGCCCAGGTCGCGCGTCATCCGGCGCGGCCGTACACGCTCGATTACGTGCAGACGATGTGCGAGGAATTCCATGAACTCGCCGGCGACCGCACATTCGCAGACGACGCCGCGATCGTCGGTGGCCCGGCACGCATCGACGGCCGTGCGGTGATGGTGATCGGCCACCAGAAGGGCCGCGACACCAAGACCAAGATCAAACGCAATTTCGGCATGCCGCGCCCCGAGGGTTATCGCAAGGCGCTGCGTTTGATGAAGATGGCCGAGCGCTTCCAGCTGCCGATTTTCACCTTCATCGACACGCCCGGTGCATACCCGGGCGTTGGTGCCGAGGAGCGCGGCCAGTCCGAGGCGATCGCGCGCAACCTGCTCGAGATGGCCGAACTCAAGGTGCCGATCATCTGCAGCGTTATCGGCGAAGGCGGTTCCGGCGGCGCGCTTGCGATCGGCGTCGGCGACTGCACGCTCATGCTGCAATACTCGACCTATTCGGTGATCACGCCCGAGGGGTGCGCGTCAATTTTGTGGAAAAGTACAGAAAAGGCCAAGGATGCGGCGGATGCGCTGGCGATCACCGCGCCGCGCCTGCTCGAACTCGGCTTGATCGACAAGATGCTGCGCGAACCGCTCGGCGGCGCGCACCGCGACCCGCACAATATGGCCGTGCGTCTCAAAGCCGTGCTGCTCAACCAGCTCGCCGTGCTCGATCGCCTCGACGGTGCTGCTTTGGTCGAACAGCGCTATCAGCGCTTGCGAAAATACGGCGCGTTGCGCGCGGCTTGAGCGCCAAAGCTAAGCTCCAAGACTTACCACGAAGAACGACACCAAGGACACGAAGGAAGAACGAAGAACGGTAAATTCGTTTCTTCGCGTCCTTTGCGTCGTTCGCGGTGAATCTTTGCGCTGCTAAGCGTTACGCCGCGCGTGATTCGCGCATCAGCAAAACCAGCAACGAGGCAAGCCGGTCGCGCATATCGCGACGATCCACGATCAAGTCCAGCGCGCCGTGTTCGACCAGAAATTCCGAACGCTGGAAACCTTCCGGCAGGGTTTCGCGCACGGTCTGTTCGATCACGCGCGGACCGGCGAAACCGATCAGTGCCTTCGGCTCGCCGATATTGATATCGCCGAGCATGCCCAGGCTCGCCGAGACTCCGCCCGTGGTCGGATCGGTGAGTACGGAAATATACGGCACGCCCGCGCCGCGCAGACGCGCTAGCGCAGCCGAGGTCTTCGCCATCTGCATCAGCGAGAACAAGCCTTCCTGCATGCGCGCGCCGCCGGTCGCCGAGAAGCAGACGAAGGGAATGCGATGTTCGAGTGCGTGCTCGGCGGCGAGGGTGAATTTTTCGCCGACGACCGAGCCCATCGAACCGCCCATGAAGGTGAACTCGAAGGCGACCGCGATCAGCGGGCGCGCCTTCAACAACCCGCGCATCGCGATCAGCGCATCTTTCTCGCCAGTCGCCTTCTGCGCCGAAGCAATGCGTGCCTTGTAGGTTTTCGAATCCTTGAATTTGAGCGCATCGACCGGTTCGAGCGCCGCGAACAATTCCTCGCCGCTGTTCTCGTCCAGCAGCGCACTCAGGCGCTTGCGCGCCGCGATCGGATGGTGATGGCCGCACTTCGGGCACACTTCGAGGTTGCGCTCGAGTTCCGGCCCGTAGAGCACGGCGCCGCAGCCCTCGCACTTGCCCCACAGCCCCTCCGGCACCTTGCCCTTAGTGGTGTTGCCTTCGGTACGGATGCGCGACGGCATCAATTTTTGTAACCAGCTCATTTCGTC
>JAYTQX010000307.1:0-5168 GCA_043746455.1 Pseudomonadota bacterium | reverse complement strand
GTCCCATCAGCACCGGCTTGCCCAGCGTCAGAGCTTTGAAACGTCGCAGGTCGTCGGGCAGATGCCATGGCATCTCACCCGCGCGACCGATGGCGCGGTTGCGGTCCAGCGCGGCGACAAGACTGATCGCGCTCACACCGCGATCGGCGCCTTGATCGCGGCGTGCGAGCGGTAGCCCTCGATCGCGATATCCTCGAAACGGAAATCGTCGATCGACTGCACCGCGGGATTCAGCTTCAGGGCCGGCAAGGGCAGCGGCTCACGGGTGAGTTGTTCGCGCGCCTGGTCGAGGTGATTTTTATACAAATGCGCATCGCCGAGCGTGTGCACGAAGTCGCCGGCCTGCAAACCGGTGACCTGCGCGATCATGTGCGTGAGCAAGGCATAGCTGGCGATATTGAACGGCACGCCGAGAAAGATGTCGCCGGAGCGCTGGTACAACTGGCACGACAGCCGCCCGCGTGCAACGTGGAACTGGAACAGCGCATGACAGGGCTGCAGCGCCATCTTCGGCAGGTCGGCGACATTCCACGCGCTGACCACGAGACGCCGCGAATCGGGATTGCGTTTGATCTCGTCAACGAGCCAAGCGATCTGATCGATCGCGCGCTCTTGTTGAGGAGTGCTGGCGGGGATGCCAGCTTCTTGATCTCCGCGCGAAGGACTCACGCTTGAGTACGTTGCAGACCATGCGCGCCACTGCTTGCCGTAGACCGGCCCCAGATCGCCGTTCGCATCCGCCCATTCATCCCAGATGCCGACGCCATGTTCCTTGAGATAACCGGTGTTGGTGTCCCCGCGAAGGAACCACAGCAGCTCGCGCACGATCGACTTGGTGTGCAGCTTCTTCGTCGTCACCAGCGGAAAACCCTGGCTTAGATCGAAGCGCATCTGCCAGCCGAATACCGACAGCGTGCCGGTGCCGGTGCGATCGGATTTTTCATCGCCTTTTTCGAGCACATGGCGCAGCAGGTCGAGGTATTGGCGCATCACGCGGCTCCGCCGGCGACCTGCGGTTGCGCGGTCGGCGCACGTCGCGACAACCACAGCAACACAAGGCCGATGACAATCAGCGGCGTCGATTGAATCTGCCCCATCGTCAGCCAGCCCCAGGCCAGATAGCCCAGTTGCGCGTCCGGCATGCGCACGAATTCGACCGCGAAACGAAAGACACCGTAAAGCAGCGCGAACAACCCCGACACAGCATAACGCGGGCGTGGCTTGCGCGAATAAATCCACAGCACTGCGAACATGACCACGCCTTCGAGCGCGAACTCATAGAGTTGTGACGGATGCCGCGCCTCGTGGTTGAGCTGACCGGCCAGATACATCTGGTACAACTCGTCGCGCGTCTTGTTCAGGGATTCCAGCGCGCCCGGGAAAATCACGCCCCAGGGACCGTCCGTGACCTTGCCCCACAGTTCGCCGTTGATGAAATTGCCGAGCCGGCCGAAGCCGAGGCCGATCGGCACCAGCGGTGCGACGAAATCCACGGTATCGAAAAAGTGTACTTCATGGCGCCGCGACCACAGCCAGCCGGCGATCAGCACGCCGAGCAGTCCGCCGTGGAACGACATGCCCCCATCCCACACGCGGATCAATGCGAGCGGATCGTGGACGATCCAGTCGGTCGACACGTAGGACAGCATGTACCAGATGCGCCCGCCGAGGATCACGCCGAGCATGACGTAGAACGCCAGATCGGAAAACGCGTCGTAGCTGACCGGCAAGCGCCCCTGCTCACGGCGTCGGTTGCCGAGAAACCACGCACCGGCGAAGCCGAGCAGATACATGATGCCGTACCAGTGCACGGCGAGAGGTCCGACGGAAAATGCAAGCGGATTGATGTTGTGGAAATACGGCATGGAAGGGAATGCGAGCTCAAGGCAAAAAGGCTGCGAACGTCGAACGACGATCGGCCCGCAGAGTTTAGCGGATAGACGAGTCCCTGCGACAACGATCCGTCGCACTGCAGCGGTGTTCGTTCGAGCTGGCATAATATGGATTCGATCGGGGAGAACCTCACCAATGAAGACGTCTATCGTCGCTTGTTTTGTCGCGATTGTGGCTCTATGCGGCGCATCTCGATTCGCCGTCGCCGACGACGCGAAGCCCGTTACCTTGCCGCGCGTTCCAGTCATTCCGGACGCCGATTTTGCGAAGCACCCCTCGCTCGGCGCCCCGGCGATTTCGCCGGATGGCCAGCACATCGCCGTCTCCGTGCGCAGCGAGGAAAACGGGGAGAGCAGATACCAGCTCGCCGTGCTGCACCTGCCCGACCTGAAGTACATCAGCCGCCTCGACATGCTCGCCCACAATTTGCCGATCGACATCACCTGGGTCGGCAACAAGCGCCTGGTCATGGGTACGGGCGAGGAAACTGCGTTTTCCGAAGCTCCGCGGCCGACCGGGGACATCATCGCGGTCGATATCGACGGCAAGAACAAGCGCCTGCTGTACAGCGATACTTCGCGCAGTTCCGCTGCCGGGACGAGGAACATTTTGAGCATTCCGATCGGCTTCGGCAGAATCAGCGGCCGCCCCGACGCGGCCAACGGGCATTTCTATCTGACCGTCTACCCTGCACCGCAACGTGGCGGTGCTGACGCGCAGGCGAACAAGACCCTGATCTTCGATATCGATTCGTTGAGTAGCAGCGTTCGCGAAATCGGCTCGATCAATGCGGATGGCTACAACTTCGTCGTCCACGATGGCGTCGCCCGCTACGCCTACGGCATGGACAGCAACCTCAAGGATCACGCGTACTACCGTGCCGGCGTCGATGCGGATTGGACCGAACTGCCGACCAGCGTGATCGGCCGGCAATTCGTACCGCAAGCGCTAAGCCCCGATGGCAGGAAGGTTTACTCTCTCGGCAATCCCAGCGGCGCTCCCAACGAGCTGGCGATCAGCAATCTCGATGGCACCGAGCGCAAAGTGCTCGCTGCCAATCCGCGCATGAGCATCAGTGACGTTTTCTGGACACCGGCGCCGTATATGCCCTATGCCACGGTTGCCTACGAAGGCAAACCGGTCATCACTTATCTTGATGACAGCAAGTATGCGCAGGCGCTCAAAGCCTTGAACAAGCAGTTTCCCGATCACCATGTAGGCTTCACGCAGATGAACGACGACGGCGCGATTGCGATTGTCGCCGCGACGAGCGATCGCGACCCAGGCACGTTCGCGATGTTCGACTTCAAGACCAATGCGATCCGGCCGCTGTATCAAAGCAAGCCCTGGCTCAAGGCCACGCAACTCGGCGAGCGGCGGCCGTTCTGGTTCACCGCTTCGAGCGGGAACGAACTGGGCGGCTTCATCACTCTGCCGCCGGGACGCGTTGAAAAGAATCTGCCGACGATTCTGCTGCCGCACGGCGGCCCGATCGGCCCATCGCATCGTTGGGCAATCACGTCCTGGGACGATGCCGAAGCGCAGTTCCTCGCTTCCCGCGGCTATGCCGTCGTGCAGGTCAACTATCGCGGCTCGGGCGATCGCGGCAAGAATTTCGAAGATTCCGGCAAGCTGCAGATGGGCACGGGGATGCTGCAGGATCAACTCGACGGTCTGCAGTGGGCGATCGCCCAAGGCTACGCCGACAAGAACAGCGTGTGCGTGTACGGCGCGAGCTACGGCGGCTACTCGGCCTTCGAACAACCGGTCTACGCGCCGCAGGGCACATTCAAATGCTCGGTCGCGATCGCCGGCGTATCCGATATCCGCGTGCAAGCCGACCGCAGCGACACGCGCAGATCGAAAATGGGGCGTAATTTCCTGCGCGAAGCATGGGGGATGGATGATCCAAAATATGTCTCGGCGAATTCCGCTGTGGACCAGGTCGACAAGTTCAATGTGCCAGTGCTGATCATCCACGGCGAGGACGATCAGCGCGTGCCGATCCAGAACGCTCGTGAGATGCGTGAGGCGCTGGAGAAAGCCGGCAAGCCTGTCGAATACATGACCCGGCCCAAGGAAGGCCATGGTTTCTTCAAGGAACAAAACAACACCGACCGTTATCAAATCACGGAGACCTTTTTGACCAAGTACCTCGGCCCAGGTGCCGCGGTCGCGAACTGACAGCTCGGTACGCTGTGGTTTGAACTCGACGCCCGGCTTTTCGCCGGTCGTCGTCTTTTCCGAGTACGCGTGACGCCGGGCTTGGGGTAGGCTTGCTGCATGAGCAATCGTCTTGGTCAGGAAGCCAGTCCCTATCTGCGCCAGCATGCGGACAACCCGGTCGACTGGTGGCCGTGGAGCGCCGAAGCGCTGGCCGCGGCGCGCGCACAGGACAAACCCATCCTGCTGTCGATCGGCTACAGCGCCTGCCACTGGTGCCACGTGATGGCCCACGAGAGCTTCGAGGACGCGGCCACCGCGCGCGCCATGAACGCCAAGTTCATTTGTATAAAAGTGGATCGCGAGGAGCGCCCCGATCTGGACAAGATCTACCAACTCACGCATCAGGCGCTGACCCGGCGTGGTGGCGGCTGGCCGCTGACGATGTTTCTCGCCCCCGACGATCTCACCCCATTTTACGCGGGCACGTATTTTCCCAAGCAGGCGCGCTACGGCATGCCGCCGTTCGCCTATGTGCTCGAACAGGTGCGCGATCTCTGGGACCAGCGCCGTGGCGACGTGCGCGCGCAAAACGCGACGCTGAGCGAATTTCTCGATCAGTATGGCAATGGCGCAACGCACGCCGACGCGCTCAGCGATGCACCGATCCACGCCGCGCTGAGGCAGATCGAACAGAATTTCGACCGCACCTATGGCGGCCATCTCGGCGCGCCCAAATTCCCGCATTGCGCGGAGATGGAAATGCTGCTTGATGTTGAGCCCCTCTCCCACCGGGAGAGGGGTGAGCTGGATTTGCTCCCTCTCCCCCTGGGAGAGGGTCGGGGTGAGGGTGCGGGGCATGCGTAGAGTCCGCGCAAGCCCCGCACCCTCATCCGCCCTTTGGGCACCTTCATTCGGCACATCCCTGTGCCTCACCCTTCGGGCGGCTTGCGCCGTGCGCATCGGTCATCCTGCCGATGCGTCTCCCAGAGGGAGAAGGAAAAATCGTCAACTGCTGATCGCGACGCGCTGGGCGCCCTTGAAGCTGTCGGTGCCGGAGATCACGATGCGGTCGCCTTGCTTCAGGCCCTGCAGGATCTCCACCTTGTCGA
>JAYTQX010000306.1:0-2558 GCA_043746455.1 Pseudomonadota bacterium | reverse complement strand
GACCGCTTCGCGCGTCCGAAGCTCGCCGAGTTCATCCGTCACGCCTACGATCTGGTGCGCGCGCGCCTGAGCAAGAAGCAGCAGGCCGGACTGGCGGAGACGGAGAGCGCCAAGGCGCCGGCAATTTCCGCGAAGGCCAAATCAAGCAAGACCTGACGGCGATGGACTTGTGGCACATACGGTGGGCATCTGTACCGATGATAGACTCGGCCACTGACAGCATGGTGGCAGCAGATCGGGGCCCGAATGTCCGGCAAGGCTGATTCGCTCAAAACGATTTTTCTTGCGCTCGGTGCGAACTTCGCGATCTTCGTTTCCAAGGCGGTCGCGGCTTTTCTCAGCGGCTCGGGCGCGATGACCGCCGAAGCCGTGCACTCGCTCGCCGATTGCGGCAATCAGTTGCTGCTGCTGTTCGGCATGCGCGGCGCGCGCGCGCCAGCGACGCCAGAACACCCGCTTGGTCGCGGCAAGGAAATATACTTTTGGTCATTTCTGGTCGCACTGCTGCTGTTCAGTGTCGGCGGCGCGTTCTCGCTCTACGAAGGCGTGCACAAGCTGACGGCGCCGGAGCCGTTGCGCTGGCCCTGGGTCGCGGTCGGCGTGCTCGCATTTGGCATCGTTGCCGAGAGTTTTTCGATGTGGGGATGCCTCACCGAAGTGAACAAGGCGCGCGGCGACCTTTCGTTGTGGCGCTGGTTCCACCAAAGCCGGCAGAGCGAGCTGATCGTGATCTTCGGCGAGGACCTCGCCGCGTTGTTAGGTCTCACTTTCGCGCTTGCCGCCGTGCTGGCGACGTACGCAACCGGCGACCCGATCTACGATGCGATCGGCACGCTCGCGATTGGCGCCCTGCTGGTCGTGGTCGCCGTGTTCGTCGCGATCGAAGTGAAGGCGCTGCTCATCGGCCGCAGCGCCGACCCGGCAACCAGGGCGGCGATCCTCGATTTCCTCAATGGCCGCACCGAAGTCAAGCGTGTGTTCAACGTGATCACGCTGCAGCTCGGCAACGAAGTGATGGTTGCGATCAAGGCCGAGATGGCCGGCGATCCGTCGACGACGAACGTGGTCGACTCGATCAACGCCGTCGAAGCGGCGATGAAGGCGCAGTTTCCGGAAATCCGCTGGAGCTTCTTCGAGCCGGATATGGCCGATTGATCTTGGATGACGCAGAAGTGCCGGTGCCCTTGGCCGACAAGGGCACCGGCGGTTTAGCCGGCAACGACCGCCTGCCAGGAGTGAGGACCCCGCTGGCAGGCGGAATTGCCGAAATGTCCTTCCGTGGACAAATCCCTGTTCCTGACCGAACCAATTACAAGCGGCTTTGAAATTCCTTCATCTGTTTCTCGGCCATGTCCTTGGCGATGCCATAACGCTCCTGAATCTTGCCGACCAGGTATTCGCTGGTGCCTTCTTCGCGCTTCAGGTCGTCGTCGGTGAGTTTGCCCCACTGGTCCTTGATCTTGCCTGACAGCTGTTTCCATTGACCTGCGATTCGATCCTGATTCATTGCGTTCTCCTGGGTATTTGCCGTCCGCATTCGTTGCGGTTGCGGCGTTTCGTTGCATGGACCGATCAAACTGCGCGTGCGCGACTCGCGCAGCATTGTCGGCGTGAAAAATTGGCGCTGATCCACTGAATTGCGTCTGCTTGGGTTTATGCCGAGATGGCCGGCTTTGCCGGTATCCAGGGCAACAAGATACGCACGCTCGTCAAACGCTGGTTTGCCCATATCCATTGCAGATAAAGCAGGCAAAGCGCGGTTGCCAATGCTGATTTCAGATATCCGTACTGCATGACGCTCTCCTGAAGATTGAAACAAGTGGGAGTAGGCGCTGGCCGAGGCTGCTCGACGAAGTACGCCGCCGTGTGCGGCGATACCTCGGCTGGAGCGAGCGCGGCGCGGATGTTTCAGCCGTTGGTCGGGGCGGCCGTGTTGCGCTGATGCGCCGCTTCGTTTCTCGACTTCGCTGTGGCGACCGCAGAGTCGTAAGTCTCTTTCGCCTTGTCCTTGCACGATTTCTCCGCGGCGCCGGTTTGCGCTGCGCATTGGGCTTGCGCCACGTTATTGGCGGCTTCAGCCTTGGCCTTTTCGACCTCGTAGCGTGCATCGTCAACCTTCCCGTTAGCTTCTATGCGCGCCTTGGCAACGTCGTTGTCGTTCGACGCAGCGGCCGCGGCTTTGGCCTTGCTCGCGTCGTCGGCATGCGCGTCCACCTGCGTGTTCACCATGTCCTTGTTGTTCTGCGCGTTCACCTGTTCCAGCTTGGCCTGCGCGTCGACGACTATTTTCTGACCATCGGCCTGGGCCTTGGCCACATTGCCCTGGACCTTGGTCTGATCCGGACCGCTGCTTTGGCTGCAAGCTTGCAGTAGCGCCGTGGCGGCAAGTGCGGCGAAGAGGCTCGTACGATAATTGATCATGATGATTTCCTTGTTTCAGCGGTGTATGGATCGCCTTTTCGGCACAGCCAACTTGGCACAGCTCGTGCGTATCGGACGCCGTGCTTGCGCTGCCTCTTCGGATACATCGCGATGGTGGCGCACCGAGTCGCAGCCGT
>JAYTQX010000305.1:0-4542 GCA_043746455.1 Pseudomonadota bacterium | reverse complement strand
GCGCAGAAAACCTATCTCGCGAATTTCCCGCACCAGCCCGGACACCAGCTGGTCGGCGACATCACCCAAATCGATGCGGCCGATGTGCCCGATCACGATGTGCTGTTGGCCGGTTTTCCGTGTCAGCCCTTCAGCATTGCCGGCGTGTCGAAAAAGAATGCGCTGGGTCGGCCGCATGGATTCGAGTGCACCACGCAGGGCACGCTGTTCTACGACGTCGCACGCATCATCGCCGAGAAAAAGCCGAAAGCATTTCTGCTGGAGAACGTCAAGAATCTGGTGTCGCACGACAAGGGCAAGACTTTCGCGACGATCTTGAAAGTACTGCGTGAGGAACTCGGCTATGAAGTGCACCACAAGGTGATCGACGGCCAGCGCTTCGTGCCGCAGCATCGTGAGCGCATCCTGATCGCCGGCTTTCGTGAGCCGTGCGGATTCACGTGGGACGATCTGCGTCTGCCTGCGCAAGGCCCGAAGCTCGCGACGATTCTGCATCCGCAGGATGGCAGCGAGCCGGCGCAAGCGCCGTGGACCAGCGGCGACAAGGCGATTGTCGACAGGAAGTACACGTTGACGCCGCACCTCTGGACATACTTGCAGGCTTACGCCGCAAAACATCGCGCCGCAGGCAATGGCTTTGGCTTCGGGTTGGTGAACGGCGATAGCGTGGCGCGCACCCTGTCGGCGCGCTATTACAAGGACGGCTCCGAGGTTCTGATCTCGCAGGGCTCGCGCAAACGCCCACGCCGCCTGACTCCGCGCGAGTGTGCGCGGTTGATGGGATTTCCGGATACGTTCAAGATTCCCGTGAGTGACACGCAGGCATACAAGCAATTTTCACAAGCGGCAGTTGTATCGATGATCGCGGCTGTAGCAGAGTGCATGGTGACGAAGATCGTCGCCAAGGAGCCAGCTGTGGACGATGCGCCCGCGATCTCGAAAGATGCGTTCTCGCCGAATGGAAATTGGACCCGCGAGCAATTGAAGCTTGCGTTCCATCTTTACTGCCAGACGCAGTTTGGAAAGCTACACAGCCTCAATCCGAATATCATCGAACTTGCAAAACTCATCGGTCGCTCTCCCGGCGCGCTTGCCATGAAGCTCTCGAACTTCGCCCGTCTCGATCCATCGATTACGTCAACCGGACGCGTTGGGTTAAGGGGTGGATCGCATCTCGATTGTGAGATTTGGAATGAATTCCACGCCGATTGGGAAGGGTTGGCGCTTGAGTGCGAAAGCCTGCGGCGGTATTTGGTGCGAAAACATCGGATTACAGGCGTCGCGACGGACGAGCTTGATCAAGACACGATTCCACTTTCCGACTACACCGGCGAGACCCGTCAGGCAGTCGTGCAGCAGCGTGTCAAGCAACAGTTTTTCCGGCGCGCTGTACTCAGTAGCTATCAAACGCGTTGCTGTGTCTCGGGTGTATCGGATGCGAGGTTGTTGGTTGCGAGCCACATCGTTCCTTGGCGTGCAGACGCGGCTAATCGACTGAACCCTAGCAACGGGCTGTGCTTGTCGGCTATTCACGACCGCGCATTCGACGGCGGACTCTTCACACTGTCGGAAGATTGGCGCGTCGTTCTCTCCAGGCAATTGCAAACAACGAAGGACGATTTTCTCACGCGAGTGTTTTCGCCTGTTGAAGGAACGCAGATCAATTTGCCAGACCGGTTCGTTCCCGATCAAAAGTTCCTAGAGCATCATCGGAATGTGCTGTTTGTGGATGCGAAAGCCGCGTGATGCCCGTTAGTCGAGGTGATTGAAATGGCTGCGTCGATGATTTCCGAGGACGAATTCTGGGACGTTTGGGGCTTGATCACCGCCCCGGACGCCAATTTTCTTACGCACGATGTCGTTCGAAAATTTCCGCTTCATCACGTCTGGACAGTCGTCGATTCGGCCGACAACTGCAATTGGTACGCTATGCCGGGCTACCACTTCGTCAATCGGGCCGGATATATCATGACGTGCAAGCCTTGGGAGGATCCCACGTTGGACGCGATCTATTATGCTGATCGTCTCGCCTAGGATGGGGGCGACGAATTGATGCAGCTCGGCAAGTTGAACGACGAAGGACGCTGGGCCTGCTACTCGCAGGTCACGACCACGGCGAACAATCTGGGGCTGTCGCTCTGCTTGCAAGCGCCGCATGGCGTCCATTTGCACAAGGACGCAACCCAATTCGGAGCATGGGCGCGGGAGCGTCTGGCCGAACGTCTTGTGGAGAAACATACGCGGGCCGCGTTCGTGGCGTCGGAATCCAGAAGGTTGCGCACCGGCGTCCAGTACAAGTACACCGGACTGGTATATTGCGAGCGCCCGGATGTGGAGCGCTTCATAGATATGGTGGACGCGCGGCGCATTGTGTTCGAGTTCGCGATGCACGAGGATCCGCCGGGTCGCGTTCGCAACCACGGTTATCCGTGGCGATTGGTGGATCAACGCGACCTCGACAAATTGTTCGCAATGCAGGTGAGGCTGCGTGGCTAGACTCCTTGCGCGCGTGACGCGCGTGAGCGTGCAGACGCAGGCGATTGTCGAGGCGATGAAATCGGTGGCGCGTTAGAGCGTTTTTGATTTTCGACAATACAGGCCAGGAGCGCCCCCTTCCGGCTGCCGCCACCTTCCCCCGCTGCGCGGGGGAAGGATTCTCAGCCCAAGCGACGTATTTTTTCCCTTCACCTGCGCAGCGGGGGAAGGTGCCCGAAGGGCGGAAGGGGGCGCTTGTGATCTTGCACGTTGGCGACAACTGGAAGCAGCCAACGGACGTCAGAGCGCTAACAGATAAATCGAAAACGCTCTAGTCCAGTCGTTTCCCGGATTGGCGAAATTCTCGTCCCGATTATACTAAATCGCATGTTGACTTAGTATAGCTTTTGGTTATACTAAATCGGCAACTGAGTTAGTATAACCATCATGAACCTTTATCAGCCGCTTTCGCTTTCCACCCAGACCAGCTATGCGCAGCTGTTCGACGCCGCGCAGGGCGCCGAACTGGCGCGCTCGGTGGCGAGCCTGCGCGGCTCGTTTGCGAGCAAGAAGGTGAAGGGCAACACCTACTGGTATTTCCAGCATACGGATGTGTCCGGGCGGCTGCGGCAGATTTATGTCGGCCCGGACTCGCCGCAAGTGCGGGCCTTGATCGAGCAGCACGGCGAGTCCGATCCGGCGCCGGCGATTCAGCCGCTGGTGAATTCCGCCGTCGCCCTGGGCTGCGAGCCGGTGTTGCTGCCGCATTTCCGCGTGATTCGCCGACTCGCCGATTATGGTTTCTTCAATGCGGGCGGTGTGTTGATCGGCACGCATGCGTTTCTCGCCTACGGCAATATGCTCGGTGTGCGCTGGGGCGATGCCTCGCGCACGCAAGATGTGGATTTCGCGCATGCGGGCAAACAAATGGCGATTGCGTTGCCGGGCAATTTCGAAGTGGACGCGCATGCCGCGATCGAATCCCTGCAACTGGGCTTTCTGCCAGTGGTGAGTATTGCGGGCAGGGCAGGTGGCAGTTACCTGAATCCGCGCGATCCGGAATTTCAGCTCGATTTCCTCACGCCCCTGCATCGCGGCGGCACTGAGCCCTACGAGCATCCGCAGCTCAAGCTGATGCTGCAGCCGATGAAGTTCATGGAGTATTTGCTGGAGAACGTGCAGCAGGCGGCGCTGTTCTGTGCCGAAGGCGCGGTGATTGCGAATGTGCCGCATCCGGTGCGCTACGCCCTGCACAAGCTGCTGGTGTATGCGGAGCGCAGCGCGGCGCGACGGCCAAAGGCGAACAAGGATTTGCGCCAGAGCGCGGCGCTGTTGTCGATTTATCGCGAGTCGTCCGATTGGGATGTGAACGAGGCGTGGAAGGATTTGATCGCGCGCGGACCGGGTTGGCGTGAGCGTGCGCAGCGCGGGCGCGAAGCACTGGCGAAGCTGGCGCCGGAACTCGATGTAGTGAAGTGGTTGAAGTTGCCGGGCGAGGCGAAAGCGCCGGCTGCGCGACGCAGGAAATAAAACGGGCCGCGCGAGGCGGCCCGTCAATCTGGTTCGTTGCGAAGCAACACCATCCCCACCCAACCTCCCCTTGAAGGGGAGGGCTCAAGCGGCGGCTTACTTCAGCTTCGCATCCGCACGCAGCGCGTCGGCCTTGTCGGTCTTTTCCCACGAGAACGCAGTCGAGGTCTCCGACTTCTTGACCTTCTGACCGTTCTCGATTTCTTCCCAGTGATACGTATGCTTGTACGGCGCGCGGCCAAAGTGGCCGTAGCTTGCGGTCTGCTGGTACATCGGATGGATCAGGTCGAGCATCTGGATGATGCCGTACGGACGCAGATCGAAGTGGCGACGGATCAGCTTTTCGAGCTTTTCGTCGCTGATCTTGCCGGTGCCGAACGTGGTGACCGAGATCGAGGTCGGATGGGCCACGCCGATCGCGTAGCTGACCTGGATTTCGCAGCGATCGGCCAGACCCGCGGCGACGATGTTCTTGGCAACGTAGCGCGCGGCATACGCCGCCGAGCGATCGACCTTGGACGGATCCTTGCCCGAGAA
>JAYTQX010000304.1:0-10160 GCA_043746455.1 Pseudomonadota bacterium | reverse complement strand
GCGAACCCATCGCGATCCGCAGCGCGGGTGAGGTCGTGTTCGCTGCCTTTCCTGTACGGCATGCCGTTGAGCGCAAGTATCCGCGTCACTGCTGCCCAGCGCTGATGTACTGTCGCTGATCGGCATCGTGCGCGATCGTTGCCAAAACGTACGAAAAAGCGTACGCTTGCGCAATCCATGGAGCCAGGGCAATGACCGAACTCAACGCCAGCGAAGCGCGCGCTAGTCTTTATCGTCTGCTTGACCAGGCCGCCGAGACACACAAGCCTGTGCGTATCGCCGGCAAACGCAACAATGCGGTGCTGGTATCCGAAGACGATTGGAATGCGATCCAGGAGACGCTTTATCTGCTGTCGGTTCCGGGCATGCGCGAATCGATCCGCGCGGGCATGAATACGCCGGCGAGCAAGCTGGCGAAGAGTTTGCGCTGGTGAGCTGGACGCTTGTCTACACCAAGCACGCCCAGAAAGACGCAAAGAAGCTCGCTGCGGCCGGTTTGAAGGACAAGGCCTTGGTGCTGCTGGAGCTCATTGTACGTGATCCTCTCGCGAATCCGCCGCCGTATGAGGAGCTCGTTGGCGACCTTGCGGGCGCGTATTCGCATCGTATAAATATCCAGCATCGGCTGGTCTACCAGTTGGTCAAGGCCGAAAAAGTCGTGAGGGTCTTGCGTATGTGGACGCATTACGAATAGCGTTCTCTTCCACATGCTCGGATAGACCCTGAGGCATCGCATTTGAATCCCCCGTCCGCCGAACTCTTTTGCGTCACAGGAAAGCTACTGGCCACGCTTGCCGTTGCGAGCGCCGCAATTTGGGTTGGCTTAGCCTTGTGGTTCAAATTCTCCGCAAGTCGCCTGCCGAAGCTGCTCGCCATCACGCTGTGGACAGCGTTTAGCGCGGCCGTGTTGATTGCCTTGTGGCAGGGTCGAATCACGCTGGGCTTGCTTACCTTCGCAGCAGGCTTTGTCCTTCTGCTGATCTGGTGGCGACAGCTTAAGCCGTCCAACGACCGCATCTGGACCGAAGAAGTCGCGCAGATGGTGACCGGTACGGTGGCGGGCAGCCACGTCACCCTGCGCAATGTGCGCAACTTCGAATGGCGCAGCCGGGACGACTACACGCCGCGCTGGGAAACGCGCAATTACGATCTGGACCATCTGCATTCGGTCGACATGATCTTGTCGTACTGGGCGGGTCCGGCGATCGCGCACACGCTGGTCTCGTTCGGTTTTGGCGAAAGCGAATATGTGGTGTTCTCCGTCGAGATCCGTCGGCAAAAAGATTTGCAGCACTTTTCCCAGATCGGCGGTTTCTTCAAGCGCTATGAATTGAGCATCGTTGCGGCCGACGAGCGCGACGTTATCCGCGTGCGCACCAATGTGCGCGGCGAAGACGATTATCTGTATCGGGTGCAGATGCCGACGGCGCAGATGCGTTCGCTGTTGCTTGCGTATACGGACGCGGCGAACCGCCTGGTGGAGACGCCGCGCTTCTACAACACGATCACCGGGAACTGCACGACCATCGTCTACCAAATGGTGTCGCATATCATCGGTGGTCTGCCGCTGAGTTATCGCTTGCTGTTGTCCGGCTATTTGCCGGAATACGTGTATGCGCTCGGTGGCCTCGACCGGCGCTCTCCGCTGGAAGAGCTGCGCACTCGCGGACGCATCGGTGAGCGCGCGAAGCAGGCCGATCTCAGCGCGACATTTTCCGCCGATATCCGGTGCGGCATCCCTGAGCTTGCACCTGAAAGCTAGCGCAGCGTTCCGTAGAAACGTGCATATTGCGTCACCCTCAGTCGGTGCTATGGCGCCAACCTCTCAAGGGGGGAGGTGAGCTGGCAATGCCAATTGTAAATGAACGCCACACTAAGGGCGCCGCTACAAAACCGGGCTTTCCCGTTCTCGATGTAGTAAAAAAGCGCATGGACAACGCGGCCACATGAAACGCAAAGGCAAAATCCTGCTCGGCATCGGCGCTGCGCTCGTGCTGATTGTCGTCTTCGCGCTGATTGCGCTGGCCACCTTCGATTGGAACCGGGCCAAGCCGTGGCTGGCGGACAATATCGGCCAAGCGCTCGGCCGCACGGTCGCGATCGACGGCGATGTGCATGTGAGCTGGCAGCGCGATCCGGACATACACGGCTGGCTGCCGGGCCCGCATCTCGCGCTGGCCAAGGTCAGCATCGGCAACACCGACTGGGCAAAATCGCGCACGTTCGCGACGATGAAGGCTACCGAGCTGAGTCTCGACCTGTTTCCGCTGCTGGCGCACACCTTGTCCATTCCGTCGATGCACGTCATCGCTCCGGACGTCCATCTCGAACGCCTCGCCGATGGCCGCGACAATTGGACCTTCGCCGCAGCCGATGCGTCGTCGCCGTGGAAGCTCGATCTGGGCCGTATCCAGTTCGATCAGGGCGACGTTGCGATCGTCGACGGCAAGAACGGTCTCGACGCCAAAATCCATGTGGATGCGCTGAGCAAATCGATTGCGTTCGACGACATCGTCGCCGAACAAGAGGCATCCTCGCAGCGTGACGCCACCGCGCGCGTCGGTGCGAGCGGCGCCCGCGGGCTCGCGCAAAATGCGAACAAGGCGGTCGAACCCGCGCAGCGATCGCGCGAAACGTCGCAGTTCTACGCCTTCGGTTTGACGATCGAGGGAACGCTCAAGAAAGCGCCACTGCGCGGCACCGGCAAGGTCGGCGATGCGTGGGCGCTCAAGCATGTGGACCGGCCTTTCCCGTTGCACGCCGACTTGCACATCGGCGATACGCGCATCGCGTTCGCTGGCACCCTGATCGATCCGGCCGATCTGGATGCGCTCGACCTGCGCCTGTGGTTGTCTGGCAACAATCTTTCCGACCTCTACAATATTCTCAAAGTCACCTTGCCCAACTCGCCGCCGTACGCGACCGAGGGGCATCTGGTTGGTCGCTTCACCCACGACGTAAAGAAATTGCGCTACGAGAATTTCCGGGCACGCATCGGCAGCAGCGATCTGAGTGGCGATCTGCTCTACGAAACCAAGGCGCCACGCCCGCTGCTGTCGGGCAAGGTGCAGTCGGAGCTGCTGCAGTTTCGCGATCTCGCGCCGCTGATCGGCGCGAATTCGGGTGACACGCCGCCGGGCAAAGTGTTGCCGGAACGACCGTTCCAGCCGCAGCGCTGGCAGCGCATGGATGCGGATGTGCAATTTACCGGCGATCGCGTGTTCCGCGATTCCGAACTGCCCATCCACAAGCTCGATACGCGCATCGTGATGGACAATGCCCTGCTCACGCTGGATCCGTTGCGTTTCAAATTCGCCTACGGCGATGTCGAGTCGAGCCTGCGTTTCGACGGGCGCACGGCGCCGATCAAGGGCAGTCTGAAATTGACCGCGCGCGACGTCCAGGTCGAGCGACTGATTCCCAAAGCCCAATCGGCGCAGGCGAGCCTGGGCCATGCCAACGGCGAGGCTACGTTGGAAGCGCGCGGCAATTCGGTCGCGGCCCTGCTCGGCGCGTCGAGCGGCGAACTCAAGTTGGTGCTCGATGGCGGCACTCTGAGCAAGGCGCTGATCGAAACGATGGGTCTGAACATGCCCAATATTCTCGCCGTCAAGTTGTTCGGCGACAAACAGGTCACGATCAATTGCGCGGCAGCGGATTTTGTCGCGACCGCCGGCGTCTACGACTCACGCCTGTTCCTGCTCGATACCGATATCGCGACGATCAACGTTACCGGCAAAATCAACCTGGCCAGCGAGCAGCTCGATCTGGTCGTGCATCCGGACAGCAAGGGCCTGCGCCTGCTGTCGCTGCGCTCGCCGATCCATGTGCAGGGCACGTTTGGCCAGCCGGATGTCGGCGTCGACAAGCGTGCGCTTCTGCTGCGCGGCCTCGGCGCCGCAGCGCTGGGTGTGGTCGCCGCGCCCGTCGCGGCGCTGCTGCCGCTGACCGCGACGAATCTGGGCAAGGACGATGAGAACGGTTGTGCAGCCTTGCTCAAGCAAGTGCAACAGCCGGCAGGCGCGAAGCGTCCGCGCAAGTAGCTGCACGAAAAATGGATAATGGTCTAGTTTGAAATTGCGTAGTCCGTTCGTGGTGAGGTATCTAACCATGAACATCGACGTTGCCGTCGAGGAGAATTCCACACTAAGTTCCGAATACCCTATTTAAAGTGACCCACTACCGAAAAATAGATGAGTCAGCTGCGGCACAGACAGTCCGGGCTATGATCGGATGCCCAACGCACGGCCAAGGCAAGGAAAACCATGAATCATACGTATCGGGTAACGCGCGCACTCGTGCTGACGCTCGGATTTGTCCTTGCCGGCTGTTCGTCGCTGCGCACGGATTTCGTGAAGAAGCCATCGCAGGCATTGCCGCCGGTATTCGACACATCGTCCGCGCGCTATGTGCGAGCGGAACTGGATGCGCACAAGGGTTTGTCCGGATTCCGTCTGCTCACCAGCAGCACCAATGCGTTGATGAGCCGTGTCGCGCTGGCCGACCAGGCCGCGCATTCGATCGATTTGCAGTACTACATTTTCCAGAACGACGCGACCGGGCGGCTGGTGGCTCAGCACATCCTCGCCGCCGCCGATCGCGGCGCTCGCGTGCGCATGCTGCTCGACGACATCAATTTGTCCAATGAGGACCGTCTGCTCGACGCGCTCGATGCGCATCCGAATATCCAGGTGCGCCTGTTCAATCCGTTCAACTCGCGCTCGCCGTCGCTGCCGTCGAAGGTCGCCCAGTTCGTGCTCGAAGGCTCGCGTCTGAACCGGCGCATGCACAACAAGTCGTTCATCGTCGACAACACGGTAGCGGTGATCGGCGGGCGCAATATCGGCGATGCGTATTTCGATGCGGCCGGCGACAGCAATTTTCGCGATCTGGACGTGGTCGCCATCGGCCCTGTCGTTGCCGGCGCCTCGCAGACGTTCGACGACTACTGGAACAGCAATGCGGCGTATCCGGTCAAGGCGTTCCGCGAAAGCCGCGCGACTGAAGCCGATCTGCGGCAGCTGCGCGCCGTGTTGAAGCAGCATGCACGCGAATTTGCACAGTCCGACTATGCGCAGGCGGCATTCGAGGAGCTTCCGCACGGTGCGAGTGCGGACCGTTTCGGCAGCTGGTTCTGGGGCCCCGCGGAACTGGTCGCGGATCAGCCGGAAAAAGTTGAAGGCGGCAAGGACATACCGGCTTTCCGGATCGGTCCAAAACTGAAGGAAATCTTCGATGCAGCGAACCGGCGAGTGTTATTGATCTCGCCGTATTTCGTGCCCGGCAAGAGTGGGACGCAATTTCTGGTCGACCTCGCAAAGCGCGGTTTGAACGTCAGTGTGCTGACCAATTCGCTGGCCTCCACCGACGAGACGGCCGCGCACTCCGGCTATGCGCACTATCGGCACGACCTGCTCAAGGGCGGTGTGCATCTGTTCGAGCTGCGTCCCGCGCCCGGTGGCGAAAAGCCGATAAGCGCGGGCGGCACCTCGTCCGGGGTGAGCTTGCACGCCAAGGCCGCCGTGGTCGATACGCGCTACGCCTTCGTTGGCTCGATGAACATGGATCAACGCTCCAAGCTGCTGAATACGGAGATGGGCGTGATCGTCGATAGTCCGGAATTAGCGGCGGCGGTGGCGCAGTTCTTTGCCAAGGCCACGCTTCCCGCCAGTGCGTATCGGGTCGAACTGCAGTCCGAGCCCGGACACGGTGCCGGTTCCGAACGCATGGTCTGGTATTCGGAAACCGCCGGGCACGAGGAAATCCAGACCAGCGAGCCAGGCGTCACGCGCATGCGCAAAATCGAGGTCGACCTGCTTCGTCTGCTGCCGATCGAGGGCTTGCTCTAGGCGAAGCGGCGGCTTCGATCCGTGTCATATGGTCAGTGGGCCTCAAATTGCACCGCGAAGTGGTTCTGGAATAGGCGCCGCGCTGCCAGTATCGTGAAGCGATGAACACGTCGGTTGTCACGGGCAACGAGTCTTTCGATCAACAATTGCTGCGCGACGGATTCGCCTTCGTCGCCGGCTCGACGATGCGCGATTTGCTCGAACGCTGCGGCCAGCTCGGCGATTGGCAGCGGTTTGCCGCGAGCTGGAACGATCTCGCGGTCGATCAATATCTGCTCGGGCATGGTCGCTACCGTAGACGCCGGCATGCGGTCTTCAGCGCAGAGGGCGCTGGCGCAATCGTGCGCGCGCCGCATCAGCCGCACTACCAGAGCCGCGACTACAACGCCTTGCAGGGTGGCATCGAGCGCTGGTTCGAACCGATCCTGCCCGAGATCGGTGCCGGCGAAAGCCTGTGTACCATTCTCCACTTTTGCAAAAGTACTTTCGGCGCGCTCGCGCCGCAGGTCGCGCAGTGGCGTGTCGAGACGCACCAGTTCCGCATCGAGGCGCGGCCGGGCGAACCCGGTCAGCCGACGCCCGAAGGCGTGCATCGCGACGGCGTCGATTATGTGCTGGTGCTGCTGATCGACCGTCTCAATATCGCCAGCGGTACCACCACGATCCACGCCGTCGCCGATCGACGCCTGCTCGGCAGCTTCACCCTGACGCGGCCGTTCGATGCCGCGCTGGTCGATGACGCGCGCGTGTTCCACGGCGTGACTCCGGTCGAGCCACTTGATCCGGCGCTGCCGGCGTATCGCGACGTGCTGGTGGCGACGTTCAAGCGCGAGCAATAAACAAGGCCGCGGAACCCCAGTTTGCGCCTCGCCGCAGCGCAATCTTTGCGCAAGGGACCCTGTGCTATAGTCGTTGAAAACCAACAGCTATGCGGTGCGCAAGGCATCGCCGGGGAAAATATCGCATGTCCGACGCGCACGATATCAAGCAGGCTGCTCTCGACTATCACCGTGCGCATCCGCCCGGCAAGATCAAGATTTCTTCGACCAAGCCGCTGGTCACCGCGCGCGACCTGTCGATGGCGTATTCGCCCGGCGTCGCTGCGGCGTGCGAAGCGATCGTTGCCGATCCCTCGGAAGTTTCCCGGGTCACCGCGCGCGGCAATCTCGTCGCCGTAATCACCAATGGCACGGCGGTGCTGGGTCTGGGGCCGATCGGTCCGCTGGCAGCCAAACCCGTGATGGAAGGCAAGGGTGTACTTTTCCAGAAATTCGCCGGCATCGACGTGTTCGATATCGAGATCAACGAGCTCGATCCGGACAAGCTCGTGGATATCATCGCAAGCCTCGAACCGACCTTCGGCGGAATCAATCTGGAAGACATCAAGGCGCCCGAATGCTTCGAGGTCGAGCGCAAGCTGCGCGAGCGGGTCAAGATCCCGGTGTTCCACGATGATCAGCACGGCACCGCGATCATCGTCGGCGTCGCCGTGATCAACGCCCTGCATATCGTCGGCAAGCAGATCGGCGACGTGAAACTCGCCGCCTCGGGCGCGGGTGCGGCCGGCATCGCGTGCCTGGACATGCTCGTACGCCTGGGCGTCAAGCCCGAGAACATCATGGTCAACGACAAGGATGGCGTGCTCTACCAGGGCCGCCCGGGCCTGTGTGGCGAGTTGGAGCGCTACGCGCGCGACACGTCGGCACGCAACCTTGCCGACATCGTCAAAGACGCGGACATCTTCCTCGGCGTCTCCGCCGGCGGCGTGCTGACGCAGCAGATGGTCAAGACGATGGCCGACAAGCCGGTCATCCTCGCGCTCGCCAATCCGACGCCAGAGATTCAGCCCGAACTCGCCAAGCAAGCGTGCCCCGACGCGATCATCGCGACGGGCCGCTCGGACTATCCGAACCAGGTCAACAACGCCTTGTGCTTTCCGTATATTTTCCGCGGCGCGCTAGACGTCGGCGCGACCACGATCAACGCGCAGATGGAAGTCGCCTGCGTGCACGCGATCGCCGAGCTCGCGCGGCGCGAAGTCTCCGATGTGGCCGAACGCGCCTACAACTACGGCGATCGCAGCCTGACCTTCGGCCCGGATTACCTGATCCCGCAACCGTTCGATCCGCGTCTGCTGGTCTCGGTCGCGCCGGCAGTGGCGCGCGCGGCGATGGAGTCGGGTGTGGCGACGAAACCGATCACCGATCTGCGCGCGTACACCGAAAAGCTCTCGCAGTTCGTATTCCGCACGACGACCTTGATGAAGCCTCTGTTCGATCGCGCCAAGGCCGACATCCAGCGCATCGTCTATGCCGAGGGTGAGGAAGACGTGGTGCTGCGCGCGGTGCAGAGCGTGGTTGACGAGGGCTTGGCCAAACCCATCCTGATCGGCCGCCCGGCAGTGATCGAGAAGCGCATCAAACGCCTTGGCCTGCGCATCCGCGCGGGCGAGCATTTCGAACTCACCAATGTCGACAACGATCCGCGCTACGACGAGTACTGGAACTATTTCCACAAGCTCAACGCGCGCCGAGGCACGACGCCGGCGCTGGCCAAGGCGATGTTGCGCACGCGCGTTACCCTGATCGCGGCAATCATGGTTGCGCGCGGCGAAGCCGACGGCTTAATCACCGGCCTGGTCGGCACCTACCAGAGCAAGCTCAACTATTTGCGCAGCGTGCTGCCGCTCGATCCGGGCGTCAGCGCGCCGTCGGCGATGACCGGTGTGCAGAACGATCGCGGCGCCTTCTTTTTCATCGATACGCATGTGCAGCCCGATCCGACCGCCGAGCAACTGGCCGAAGCGACCCTGCAGGGTGTGCTGCGCCTGAAGATGTTCGGCATCACACCCAAGGTTGCGCTGCTGTCGCATTCGAATTTCGGCAGCCATACCACACCGAGCTCGCACAAGATGCGGCGCGTGCTCGAGCTGGTGCGTGCGCAGGATCCGACCCTCGTGATCGACGGCGAGATGCAGGCCGATACTGCGCTCAACGAAACGGCACGCGCGCGCATATTCCCGGATTCGACCTTGAACGGGCAGGCCAATGTGTTCGTCTGTCCGAGCATGGACGCGGCGAATATCGCCTACAACATGGTGCGCCACATGACCGATGGCGTGGCGATCGGGCCGATCCTGATGGGCATTTCCAAGCCCGCGCATATTCTGACGCCGGTGTCGACCGTGCGCCGCGTGGTCAACATGACCGCCGTGGCCTGCGTCGAGGCGCAAATCCGCGCGCAAATCGACGCGGCGGCGGCAGGTCGTTAAACTCAGCAAGGTTTCATCAACGTTTCGCGGCGCTTGGCCGTTCTCGTTCGAAGGCTTTCAACATGGCGAAACTCCAACTGACCAGTTTCCTCGCAGCGCTTGCCGTCGCGTGCGCGGTTACTGCCTTGGTCGTTCTTGCCATCGCGGCGCTGCGAACAGGCGAACCGCATTTGGAGACGTTCATCCCGATCTTCATAATTGCGCTCGGCGCCGGCGCGCGGCTGCGGAAGTCCCGATTGAGCCGCGCATGAGCGCTTGAGCGCAGGTATCGCTGCAACATCAGCAACAAAAGAATCGGAGGGAACAATGAATATTCTCAAAGACATCATCGACCAGGACATCGATCCCACCGAAACCCGCGAATGGACCGAATCGCTTGGCGCCGTGATCGACGCCGATGGTACCGAGCGCGCGCACTACCTGCTCGAGCGCATGGTCGACGCGACGCGACGCGCCGGCGGGCATCTGCCGTTCCAGCCGACCACCGAGTACATCAACACGATTCCGCCGCAGCTCGAAGCGAAAAGCCCCGGCGACAATTCGATGGAATGGCGTATCCGCTGCCTGATTCGCTGGAACGCGATGGCCATGGTGGTGCGTGCGAACCGCAAGCCGGGCGACCTCGGTGGGCATATCGCGAGCTTTGCTTCGAGCGCGACCCTCGTCGATGTCGGCTTCAATCATTTCTGGCGCGCGCCGAGCGAGAATCATCCAGGCGATCTGATTTTCCACCAGGGTCATGCGAGTCCGGGCGTGTATGCGCGTTCCTTCCTCGAAGGGCGCATCGGCGAGGACCAGATGGATCTGTTCCGCATGGAAGTCGCCGGTCAAGGCCGCGGCCTGTCCTCGTATCCGCATCCGTGGCTAATGCCGGACTACTGGCAGGCGCCGACGGTGTCGATGGGTCTGGGGCCGCTGCAGGCTATTTACCAGGCGCACTTTATGCGCTATCTGGAAAACCGCGGCCTGATTCCGAAGAGCGACCGCAAGGTGTGGTGCTTCATCGGCGATGGCGAATCCGATGAACCCGAGACGCTGGG
>JAYTQX010000303.1:0-1836 GCA_043746455.1 Pseudomonadota bacterium | reverse complement strand
ACGAGCAGATGCCTGAAGCGGCAAAATTTTTCGTAGAGAACGGTGTTCCAGGCTTCGACGATGACGCGATTGCTGTCGTCCATGCTCACCTCCCCGATGACCAGGCCCATGCTACGCCGTTTGTTCGCGATTCACTCTGCCGCTTCGCCGCTCCGGGCAAGGCATTGGTCTTTCTGCACTGCGATGCGCACACGCGACATCGCGGTCCGTTTGAAAATTCGTTGAGTTCGCAAAGCGCACGGCATAATGATGTCCGCTTGGGATTGGTCGAGGTAACCCGATGCACTTTCCGCCGTGGATTTTGTGCCTGGTTGCGTTTCTCGCCGCCAACCTCGCTCAGGCTGCTTGCGGCGCGCATGGCGTCGCCGTACAGGTACTCGGTTCGGGCGGGCCGGTGGCCGCGGACGCGCGCGCGAGTTCCGGTTACCTGCTTAGGCTGGACGGCCGCTCACGCATTCTGGTCGACGCCGGCGGCGGGGTGTTCCTGCGCTTCGGCGAAGCGGGCGCGCGCATCGAGGATCTGGATCTCATCGCGATCACTCACTTTCACGCCGATCACGTCGCCGACTTGCCGGCATTGGTCAAGAGCGGTTTTTTCTCCGAGCGCACGCGACCGCTGGCGATCAGCGGGCCCGACGGCGGTGGCGAGTTTCCTGCGCTGACCGAATTTCTGCGTGCCGAATTCGATGCCGACCACGGCGCGTTCCGCTACCTGTCCGGCGCACTCGACGGCAGCGCCGGCCTGTTCAAACTCGTGCCGGTCGAGATTGCCGCGTCGGCGAAGACCCCGATCACGGCTTTTCATTCCGACGCCTTCGCTGTGGAGGCCATCGGCGTGCCGCACGGCCCGGTTCCGGCGCTGGCGTATCGCATCGATGTGCGCGGTCTGCACATTGTTTTCAGCGGCGACCAGAACGGCGGCGAACCGGCATTCTGGGCGCTTGCGCGCGATGCCGATTTGCTCGTGATGGCGCACGCGGTGCCGGAGAATGCGGACCCTGTCGCGCGCAAGCTGCACGCGCTGCCCAGCGTGATCGGCAGCAACGCTGCAAAATCCAATGTGCGGCATTTGCTGCTTTCGCATCTGATGGCTCGCAGCCTGGATACCTTGGCCGAAAACTTGGCGATCATGCGGCGCAACTACCACGGCCCGATCGACGTCGCCAAAGATCTGGGCTGCTATCCGGTCCACGCGGCAATCAACGCGAAATGACGGCGCGTGAGCGGCAAACGCTTGTCGTGCGCAGTCACGACCGTCGGCGGCTTCGGAGTAACACCCACCCGTAGCCGAAACGCGTAGACATCTCAGATCGCCAGTCTTTTGCCGACCACCCGCATGCGCTACGCTTGCGCTCAAGCATTATCGGACTCAGGCGACATGCCCGGCAACAAGCCAACAATCAACGAGAACAGACTCGACCGTATCGTCGCCGATGCGCGCAGCGACGCACGCCAGCGGGAACTCGGTTATCGGGAGCGCGCGCTGAAGATGTATCCGTGGATTTGCGGACGCTGCGCGCGCGAATTCACCCGCGCCAACGTGCAGGAACTGACCGTGCATCATCGCAATCACGATCACGATTACAACCCGCCGGACGGCAGCAACTGGGAACTGCTGTGCGTGTATTGTCACGACAACGAGCACTCGCGCCACATCGATCACGCTGCCGGCACGCTGTCGACCGCGGATAGCGACGCGCCCGCAACGAGCAATCCGTTCGCCAATCTCAAGGCTTTGCTAAAGAGCCGCTGAGGAAGACGGGGCGTAACGAGGTTCAGGCTTCGGTCGGCGTTGCAGCAATTCCGTAACGCAATGGCAATACGCTTGGCGGCATG
>JAYTQX010000302.1:0-4475 GCA_043746455.1 Pseudomonadota bacterium | reverse complement strand
TGGCGGCCGTCGTCGGCCAGCATCTGGTAGCTGCCGCGCATCGTGCCGACCGCGGTTTCGAGCACGGCGCCGGAGGTGTAGGAAAAATCGTCGCCCGGGCGTAGCCAGGGTTGTTCGCCGACCACGCCTTCGCCGCGCACCTCCTGCACCTTGCCGTTGGCGTCGGTGATGATCCAGTGGCGCGAAATCAGGCGCGCGGCCACGCTGCCGGTATTGGCGATGCGGATCGTGTAGGCGAACGCATAGCGGTTGTCGGACGGCGCGGACTGGTCGTGCAGGAACTGGCTCTGCACCGCAACGGTGATCGTGTAGGAGTTTTCGTTGGCCATGGTTCGATTTTGCGCAGCGCGGCGGTTTCAAGCAAGCGCTTGTTGCATGGCGATGGAGCATCTGGCCGCAAGGAGCGCAAACAGGCAGCAGATATTTCTGCGCTTTTTTCCCTGTGCGCTCAGTTGGGCCTTGCGCTCAGCCATTGCGCCAACGCGACGAAGGTGGCCGGCGCCAGCTGTTCCGCGCGCGCGCGCGGGTCGATGCCCGCGGCAGCCAGCTGTTCGGCACTGGCGAATTCGCGCAGCGCGTTGGTGAGCGTCTTGCGGCGCTGGCCGAAGGCGGCGCGCACAAGCCTGGCGATCAGGGCGAAGTCGGCCTGTGGCAAATCGGCAGGCGCGAGCGGGACCAGACGCACGACCGCGGAATCGACTTTCGGCGGCGGCCGGAATGCGCCCGGTGGCACGCCGAACAGCGGCTCGACCGTGCAACGCAGCTGCAACATCACGCTGAGGCGGCCGTAGGTCTTGCTGCCCGGTCCGGCGGCCATGCGCTCGACCACCTCTTTCTGCAGCATGAAGTGCATATCCTCGATCGCATTCGCGTGGTCGAGGCAGTGGAACAGAATGGGCGTCGAGATGTTGTACGGCAGATTGCCGACCACGCGCACCCGCGCGCCCGCCGCGAGCGCGCCGAAATCGACGCTGAGCACATCGCGGCTGACGATCGTCAGTTCGCCAATCGCCGCGGCGCGCGCGCGCAAGGGTTCGATCAGGTCGCGATCCAGCTCGATCGCAATCAGCTTGCCGGCGGCCTGCAGCAGCGGAAGAGTCAGCGCGCCTTCGCCAGGGCCGATCTCGACCAGCACATCTTGCGCTCGCGGCGAAACTGCCTCGACGATGCGCCGAAGTATATTTTTATCATGAAGGAAGTGCTGGCCGAAACGCTTGCGCGGAATATGTGAGGCACCGGAAAGCGGGAAATTCATCGGCGCTATTTTAGCGAAGGATCGTACATCGGCGGCGAGGCCTTGAGTTCTTCGAGCAGCCAGGTGCGAAACAGCTGCAACGCCGGCTTGCGCGCATGCGTCGACGGATAGACGAGATGGCAGGTCATCGGCGAGGGAATGCGTAGTGCAAACGGCGCGACCAGCACGCCGGCGCGCAGCTTGAGCACGGCCAGCGAACCGCGTGCGAGCACCACGCCCTGGCCCTGGATCGCCGCCTGCAGCGCGAGCTCGGAATCGTTGAACAGCGGACCGCGGCGCGGTTCGGGCCAGTTCAACCCGGCCGCGGCGAGCCACGGCGCCCACGGTTGCTGACGGATGCGCAGCAGCGGCACACGCGCCAGATCGACGGGCGCGCGCACGCGCGCACTGCGGCGCAGCGCCGGACTCAGGGTCGGAAACAACTCGTCGTCGAAAAGTTTCTCGCTGATCATGCCTTCGTAGTTGCCGGCACCGTAACGGATCGCGACCTCGACGCCGTCGTTGCGGAAATTGGCGACCGCCGAGGTGCTATCCAGGCGCAGCTCGACACCGGGGTGGCGTTCGAGAAACCCGCCGAGCCGGGTCACCAGCCAGGCGGCGGCGAACGAGGGCAGCACGCTGACTGTGAGCGAATTCGAACTGTCCTGGCCGCGCACGCGCTCTACCGCCGCAGCCAGCGTATCGAGCGCGGTGCGCACGTCCTGGGCGAGCGCAAGGCCGCTCTCGGTCGCCCGCATCTGGCGTCCGACGCGTTCGAACAGGCGCAAGCCCAGCGCGCTTTCCAGCGAGTGAATCTGATGGCTGACCGCGCTGTGGGTCAGGCTCAATTCGGTCGCGGCGCGCGAATAATTCTGATGGCGCACCGCCGCTTCGAGCACGCGCAGCGAGCGCAAAGGGGGCAGACGATGCAGGGAGTCCATACGGCACCAAGTGTGAGGTAAATTCACAGATTGGGGGAAAAAATAGCGTTTTTCCGCGCCCGGCGCCAGCGCTAGACTGCCTACCAACCCACTTATTCGTTGCACCGAATCCGGCGCAAGAGGCAATCGTCATGACTTCCGCTGTACTCGTTCGTCTGGTCCTCCTCGGCATGATCTGGGGCGCATCATTCCTGTTCCAGCGCATTGCGGTGCCGGTCGTCGGCGCCGGCATGACCGCTGCATCGCGCATGATCTTCGCCGCGCTGACGTTGGGCATCGTGCTTGCGTTGATGCGCAAATCGCTGCAATGGCGCCGGCGCTGGAAGGACTATCTGTTCATCGGCACGGCGGTCGCCGCGTTGCCGTTCCTGTGCTTTGCTTTCGGCGCCTATTGGCTGCCAGCCGGTTATCTCGCGGTGCTCAATGCGACCACGCCGCTGTTCACGGTGCTGCTGGTCAGTCTCGCCGGCACACGCGCGTCGGCGTCGAAGTGGGTCGGGGTCGTTGTCGGCATTCTCGGTGTCTTCACGCTCGCGCGTTTTGGCACGGTGAGCATGAGCCTGCAGACCGCGCTGGGTTTCGCGGCCGTGCTCGTCGCCTCGCTGCTGTATGCCTATAGTGCGCGTGCAATCCAGCTGCGGTTTGCCGATGTCGATCCGCTGGTCGTTGCGACCGGCAACATGATCGGCGGTACCTTGCCTCTGCTGCCGGTGGCTGTCTACACGTTTCCTAGCCAGATGCCGTCGCTCGGCGTGCTCGGTTGTCTGCTCGCGCTTGGCGTCATCTGCACCGCGCTGGCGTATGCGCTGCACTTCCGCAACATCCGCGAAGCAGGCAGCGAACGTGCGGTCACGGTGACCTTCTTCGTGCCGCTGTTTGCCCAGCTCTGGGGTGCGCTGTTCCTCGGCGAAAGCGTGACCTGGGCCAGCGCAACCGGTTGCGCGCTGGTATTGCTCGCGGTGGCCTTCATCTTCGAACGCGTGCCGGGATTTGCGCGTCGCAACCTGCCCGTCGTGCTGGCACCGAAGTTGTGCGAGAACAAGGCGGGGTAGCGCGCGACGATCTCAGGCGATCAGTTGCAGCGCGAGTTTCGCCGCTGCGATCAAGCTCGACGCATCGACGCGGCCGCTGCCGGCCAGGTCCAACGCCGTGCCGTGATCGACCGAAGTGCGCACGAAGGGCAAGCCGAGGGTGACGTTGACCGAGTCGCCGAAGCCGAGCGCTTTGAGCACCGGCAGGCCCTGATCGTGATACATCGCCAGGTAGGCGTCGTACTTCGCGCGCAGCGCGGGTAGGAACGCCGTATCGGCAGGCAGCGGTCCGTCGACCGCAATTCCTTCGCGACGCAGCGTATCCAACGCGGGCACGATCGTGTCAATTTCTTCGCGGCCCAGATGTCCACTCTCGCCCGCATGCGGATTCAAGCCGAGCACGCAAATGCGCGGACTGCCGATGCGGAATTTCGCGTGCAGGTCGTTGTATACAATGCGCACAATGCGCACAAGCAGATCTTGTGTGATCGCCGCCGGTACCGCGGCCAGCGGCAGGTGGGTGGTCGCGAGCGCAACGCGCAGCGCAGTGGAGCCCCGCCCCTCACCCCTGGCCCTCTCCGGCAAGCGGGAGAGGGGGAGTGATTGTCGCGCTTCGCGCGACGACGTTATTTCATTGGAGTGGGGCGCAACCAGCAGCATGGCGACGTCGCAATGCGCGCGTTCGGCAAAGAATTCGGTGTGCCCGGTGAATGCAAAGCCGGCGTCGATAAGGATGCTTTTTTGCACCGGCGCGGTAACCACGGCATCGAATTCGCCGCCAAGGCAGCCGTCGGCCGCGCGCGCCAGCGTATCGATCACATAAGCGGCATTGCGCACTTCGAGGCGGCCCGGTGTCGTCGCGGCGCGCAGCGGGACGTGGATGCAGCGCAAGCCGCCGGGCGCGCGTTGCGTCGCGCGTCTGCCGTCGTCGGTCTCCAGGTGCAGTTCGATCCCGCGCTGTCCTGCTGCCGCCTGCAGCAGCTGCGCATCGCCGATCGCGATCAGATCGACGGCCAGATCGGTCGCGGCCAGCGCCGCGACGAGCTCGGGTCCGATCCCGGCCGGTTCGCCGGCGGTGATGGCGATGCGTTTCAAGGTCTGCAAGGCCTTTCCCTCATCCGGCGCTTTGCGCCACGTACATTCGCACCATCCTTGGCCGCTTACCCTTCGGGCGGCTTCGCCGCGCAAAACGGCTGTCCTGCCGTTTTGTCTCCCACGGGGAGAAGGGAGGCTTCTACGGCGCGGCGGGTTTGGTCAGCGCATCGGCGC
>JAYTQX010000301.1:0-1607 GCA_043746455.1 Pseudomonadota bacterium | reverse complement strand
CTTGAAGAAAGTACAAACCGCGTGCGGCGTGCGCAACGACAGTTGCAACGACAACGCCCCCGCGGTGCAGATGTGCGGCGCAGTCTGTGTCGCCGACCTAAGCAGTTCGATCAACGACTATTGGGGCGTACCGAAGAAGGCGAGCGAGTCGGAAAAAAATTGGCAGGTCGGGCTGGCCGTAAGCGTCTGGCAGTTGGTTGGCGGCTCCTACGCATTGAATCGGTCTCCCGCACCGTCCGAGAGTCCGGCACCGAGCGAGCAAAGCGCGCTGCCCCCGGCGGCGACTTCCGTGGCGGAAGCTCCGGCCGAGGCCGTACCATCTCCGCCGCCACCGTCACCTCCACCGCTGCCCGAGTCAACGAGCGCACTGCAGGCCTGCCGGGACGGAAACCGTCCGCTCACCCTGTACATCCAGATCTACGACGAAGGCATGCGCACCAGCGCCGAGGGCATCGCGCAGAAACTGAAGACGATGGCGCCCGATGAAGGCATCGAAAACTTCGTGCGCGTGGCCCGCGTTGAAAACGTCGTCGACAGCGCCAGCTTGCGCGGCAAGAAACTGCCGACGCAGTGGCCTCAGCCGACTCTCATCGTGCACCGTCCCGAGCAGGATATGTCGTGCGCAATCGCACTGTCGGAGCAGCTAAACACCATTCTGCGTCCGCCTTATCCGAAGTCGGGGGACAGCCTGGTCGATGTGCGCAAACTGCCCGCGTCGTTCAACAGCACGCGCCATGTGTTCGAGTTGTGGTTGCCGCCCGCCAAGGCCGTGGTCAAGCAATAAGCAGTGCGGCCGCGCCGCACGGACAGCGCTGCGCTATTGAGGTCAGATGGAAACGGCGTCGAGCAAGGCGCGCTGTTGCGATATGCGATACAGATCGTTGCCGGCCTCGACAAACGACCGGTAATCATCGAGCTGGCCGCCGTAGACATGCAGCGACAGCGCAGGCTGCTGCGCCGACAGATTGCGGCAGCGATGCACATAGGCCGGGTCGATGAACACGGCTGCATCGCCGCTGCCAAGCAACAGCGAGCGATGCCGTTGCAACGCCGGCTGCGCGGGATCGCCGTCGCTGAAGAATTCCTCTACCTGCAAGGTACCGTCGAGCACCAGTTCGATGCCCCACAATTCGGCGTGATCGTGCAGCGGCGTGACGTAACCCGGCGGCCACGCGATCAGCAGCACGGTGTACGAGCCATCCGGCGCCGAAGCGATCAGTTGGCGGCGATAGTGCGGCGTCTCGCTGCCGGCGAAAAACGACGCGGCGCGCGGGCAACCGTCGGCCCAGACCAGCGACGTCAATTGCTCGCGCAGGTCGCCAACTTCCTTCGGTGTGATCTCGCCGCAAAGTCCCGCGGTGACATTGCGCAGCGCGTGGCTCCAATCGGCGGCGATGGCGATTTGCTGGGTTTGCATAAGGCGTTCTCGCGCAAGTTTCCGATGGCCCATGCAACCACATGCGTCGTTACGAAAACGCTAATTTTTGCGGGCAATTTCTGACGTCTGAGGACATATCGATACGACCAGGATCGATAAGCAAGACCTTCGCCAAATCCGTGTCGCACTGGTGTCGGGTAGTGCCTCAGTTTGAAATCTGACGCCGTTC
>JAYTQX010000300.1:0-2999 GCA_043746455.1 Pseudomonadota bacterium | reverse complement strand
AGCTGATTGATCGCGTTCGCCGGAATATAGTTCGCGCCAACCAGCCATGCCTGGCCCGCATACCAAGCGTTCGCCTGCTCCTCGCTCCAGCGCTCGCGGGCTTGAGCGAGCGCGCTCAGCAAGCCGCACGCGACACCCAGCAGCAGGACGCAGATCCGCATCACGTTGCCCGTATCGGCGCTGTCAGCGCAGCGCCGCAATACCGGCAATGCTTGTCGCTCGCATCGACCACGCGCTTGCATGCCGGACAGGCCGGTTTCGCTTTCACCGCCGGCAGCAACAGCGAGATGATCCAGCCGATCGGCCCGAGCGCGAGGCCGAGCAGCGTATCGCGCACGACGGCATTCTTGTACTTTCCGATCAGCGCGCCGACCAGCGCGCAGGCGATGGTGAAACCGATCGTCCAGTACCACAGGCTCGGATCGGTGAGCGCATCGGTGCATTGCTGCAGCAGGTCCATGGCCTGCTCTGGGTCGTCCTGCACCTTGGACAGCGTGGCGAAATCGCAGCTCATCGGGTGAACAGGTTCATGCGCCCGCTTTGGCCAGGGCGTCCTCGATGCGCCTGAGCGCCCGCTCGCGGCCGACCAAATACACCGTGTGATCGATCGACGGCGAGACCTGGGTGCCCGTCATCGCCACGCGCAGCGGTTGCGCGACCTTGCCCATGCCCTCGCCGATCGCGGTCGCCGCATCGGCAATCGCCTGGTGTACATTTTCCACTTTCCACTCCTGTACTTTTTCCAGTTGCGCGTGGATTGCCTTGAGCGCGGGCAACGCGGTTGCGGATTTGAGATGCTTGGCGATCGCCGCATCGTCCCACTGCGTGATCGGGCCGTACCAGACGCTGGCCTTCTCGGCCATCTCGCGCAGGGTGTGCACGCGTTCGCGCAGTGCCACAATCACATCCGCGGGCGCGGGCCCATGCGCAGGATCGAGCCCCTGCATACGCAGATGCCAGTCGAAGTGCGGCGCGATTTCCAACGGGTCGTCGTTCTTCAGGTATTGCTGGTTCAACCACTTCAGCTTTTCCACGTCGAAACGCGCCGCGGCCTTGTTCACATCGGCCACGTCGAACAACTCGATCATCTGCTCGCGCGAAAAAACTTCCTGATCGCCGTGCGACCAGCCCAGCCGCACCAGATAGTTGAGTACCGCATGCGGCAGGAAGCCGTCGTCGCGATACTGCATCACGCCAACCGCGCCGTGGCGCTTGCTGAGCTTTTGCCCGTCGGCGCCAAGGATCATCGGCAGATGCGCGAATTGCGGGATCTCCGCGTTCAGCGCGGCGTAGATATTGATCTGACGCGGCGTGTTGTTGACGTGATCGTCGCCGCGGATCACTTCGCTGATGCGCATGTCGATATCGTCGACGACAACGGCGAAGTTGTAGGTCGGAAATCCGTCCGAACGCAGGATTACCAGATCGTCGAGCTCTGCATTGCTCCACTCGATGCGTCCCTTGACCTTGTCGTCGAACACGACGCTGCCGTCCTGCGGATTCTTGAAACGAATGACGCGGTTGGGGTCGTCGCGCAATGGTTCGTTGAGATTGCGGTAGTGGCCGTTGTAGCGCGGCTTGAGGTTCTGCGCCATCGCCTGCGCGCGCATCGCTTCGAGTTCGTCGCGGGTTTCGTAGGCGTAGTAGGCCTTGCCGGCCCTGACCAGGCCCTCAGCGACGTGCCGGTAACGTTCCATGCGCAGGGTCTGATAGTACGGGCCTTCGTCGTGATCGAGTTCGAGCCAACGCATGCCGTCGAGAATCGCCTGCACCGCCGCATCCGTCGAACGTTCGCGATCGGTGTCCTCGATGCGCAGAATGAATTCGCCGCCGCGATGACGCGCCTCCAGCCAGCAATACAGCGCGGTGCGTGCGCCGCCGATATGCAGGAATCCGGTGGGACTGGGAGCGAAGCGGGTGCGTGTGGTCATCGATGAAAAACGCTATGGAGAAGGTTTGTCAGGTTAACAGATGCCATCCCGGCTTTCCTTTCGCCACATGCAAGAAGGCGACAAACCGCAGTGTTGCCGACGCGCTAAACTTGCGGCTGCCCTGGAACGGATCGTCGCAATGCATCGAATCAAGCTGCTCCTGCCCACCTGCCTTGCCAGCCTTGCCCTTGCCGCCTGCGCGATGCAAAAGCCGGACAGCGCACATCAGGCTGCGCCGGCTGCAGGCGCGCGCGCGCGGATCGGCGTTCTGGAAACGACCGACGTCCATTCCAACATCATGAGCTACGATTACTTCAAGCTCGCCGAGGACCGCAATCTCGGTTTCGAGCGCGCGGCCGAACTGATCCGCACGGCGCGCAAGGAATTCGAAAACAGCCTGACCTTCGATGCCGGCGATACGATCCAGGGCACGGCGCTGGCCGACTGGCAAGCGCAGGTCAAACCGCTGCCTTGCGATCAGGAACTGGCGATCTACAAGGCCATGGACGCAGTCGGCTACGACGCCGGCACGATCGGCAATCATGAATTCAACTACGGCCTGCCCTTCCTGAGCCAGGTCACCGGCACCGCGTTCAATGTGGCCGGCGTGCCGGTGGAAAAGTGCAAAGGTCCGCATTTTCCGCTCGTATTGTCGAACGTATTCAGTGCCAAGGACGGCAAGCCGCTGTACGCGCCATGGCGCGTGTTGACGCGAACGTTTCATGCGAAAGCACCCGACGGCAGTGCACGCGATGTGACGCTGCGCATCGGCCTGCTCGGCTTCACGCCGACCGGCATCATGGAGTGGGACAAGCGCAACCTCGACGGCAAGGTCACGGTCATGGGGGTGGTCGAGGCGGCGCAGAAATATCTGCCGGAACTGCACAAGGCCGGCGTCGATCTCGTGATCGCAATCGTGCACGGCGGCATCGATACCTCGCCCTACTCGGCGAAAACCGAGAATGCCGGCTGGCACTTGGCTGGCGTGCCGGGCATCGATGCGATCCTGCTCGGTCATTCGCACCAGATCTTCCCGAGTCCGGGCGACGCGAAGGCGCGTTACGCGCA
>JAYTQX010000299.1:0-12033 GCA_043746455.1 Pseudomonadota bacterium | reverse complement strand
GACGAACCTTCGAGTACGCGCGCGCGCAGGCTGGCAACCAGGGCGCGCGAACGTGAATCCTCGTTTTGCTCGCCGAGCGCCGCGAGCGCTTCGTCGACCGGCAGTCCGGCCTTGAGGAGAGTCGCCAGCTGGCGCGTCAGCAAGGCAAGTTGCGCGCCGCTCAGGCCGCGCCGGCCGAACAGCAGCGAACGCGATTGCGACTCGGCGACCGGCGTGACATCGAGCGGATTCAGGCCGCGCTCGCGCAACGTCGCGCGCACCGCACGCGCGGTGTCGCCCTGCATGACGCCGCGTTGCGTCTTGCCGCCTTGATCCAGAGCCTGGTAGGCAAATGCGGGCACCGCGGACCTAACGTTGCTCGCTTTGCGCCAACTTGCTGTGGCGCATGCCATAGGCAAAGTACACCAGCAGACCGAGGCTGATCCAGGCGAGGAACACCATCCAGGTGATCGCGGCGAGTTCGGTCAGCAGCCAGATGGAAAAAAGTATACCGATGACCGGCACGAGCGGCACCCACGGCGTGCGGAATGCGCGCGCCAGTTCAGGCTTGCGCACGCGCAGCATTATCACCGCGCTGCAAATCACGATGAATGCCGAGAGTACGCCGATGTTGACGAGTTTTGCGACTTCGCCGAGCGGGAACAAGCCGGCGACCACCGCGGTGAACAAGCCCAGCGCGATCGTCGGCCGGTGCGGCGTGCCGTAGCGCGGATGCACTTTCGCGAACCAGCCCGGCAGCAGGCCATCGCGCGATAGCGCAAACCAGATGCGTGCCGCGCCCAGCATGAATGCGAAGATCACGCTGAGGATGCTGGCGATAGCCGTCGCCGAAATCGCCGCACCGATCCACTTCATGCCCAGCGCCTGAAACGCTTGCGCGACCGGTGCTTCGTTGCCGAGTTGCGTGTACGGCACCATGCCGGTCAGTACCAGCGTGATGGTGATGTAGAGCGCCATCGACAATCCCAGCGACAACAGGATCGCGCGCGGCAGGTCGCGTTGCGGGTTCTTCGCTTCCTCGGCCGCGGTCGTCAGCGTGTCGTAGCCAAATACGGCGAAGAACACCACGGCCGCGGCGGTGACGACACCCGACCAGCCGAAGTGGCCAACGCCTTGCGCATCGACGCTGCGCTCCGGAACGAACGGATGCCAGTTTGCCGGGTTGACGTAAAAGATGCCGACGCCGATCACGAGCAACACGGCGACGATCTTGATCGCGACGATCAGCGTGTTGGCGCGCGCACCCCACTCCGTGCGCAGCGTCAGCAGTACCGCAACGGACAGTGCGACCACCGCGGCGATGAGGTTGAAGACGTGACCGTCGCCCGAGCCTTGCGCGCCACGCAACGCCACCGGCAAATGGATGCCGAACGCGTCGAGCAGATTGAGCACATAGCCAGACCAGCCGCTCGCCACCGCCGCGACAATCAGCGCGTACTCGAGCAGCAGATCCCAGCCGATCAGCCAGGCCACGCCCTCGCCGAGCACGGCGTACCCATAGGTGTAGGCGCTGCCGGTGACTGGAATCAGCCCGGCGAATTCCGCGTAACACAGCGCGGCGGCCGTGCTGGCGATGCCGGCGATGATGAACGACAGCGCGACCGCGGGTCCCGCATTTGCCGCGGCCTGCTGTCCGGCCAGCACGAAGATGCCGACGCCTATGATGCCGCCCAGACCGATCGCGGTGAGCTGCCAGAGTCCGAGCACGCGCCGGAAATCCTTGCGCGTGCTCAGATCGGCTTGCAACTGTTCGATCGATTTGTGCCGCGTGAGTTGCGCGATCAGGCTCATTATTCTCCCCGGGTAATCAGCGCGGCGATGATACCGGAGTTCCGCATCCGGACTTCAACCCCCGCGCACCTGCAGCGAAACCTGTTTCTTGCTCGCGCCGAGCCACTGCGTGCCGACTTCGCGGAAACCGTAACGTTGGTGGAATTTTGCGGAAGGCGGATTCGGCGGATCCAGATCGAACTCGCAAGTCAGGCGCGCAACGCCGCTCCGGGCAGCAAACGCAAGGATATCGTCGTAGAGTTTCGCGCCGAGACCCTGACCTTGCGCCGCGCGCGCGACGACCACGCGATCGATGTACAGGAACGCCGGATAATGTCGCGCAAACCACCGATAGTTCGGACTGCCATAGTCCGCTCCTTCGCGGAACGCGAGCAGGAATGCCATCACGCGACCCTCAATCTCGACGACGCGGTGATAAGCGGCCTGTGCCTGCAGATGGCGCAGGCGCGTCTCGTCGAGCGGACTCAGAAAATGTACCGACTCGGCATTTAATGCAAGCACGGCAGGAAAGTCGGCGGCAGCAGCGTCGCGGATCATGGGCCAAGCCCGCCTCATCCACCAATAATCTGGATTTTCGCCGAAATACTGCTGAAGTCTCGGCTCTGCGGCATCACGAACAAGCAGCGTCCATTGCTGCGGCGCTCCCACAATTCTCCAATGGTGCGCTTCTCCTGTTGCCCGCCCGCCAAATGCGCGCCCTTGTACTCGACAACAAGAATGCGTCCGTCTTCGAGCTGACACACAAAATCCGGATAAAAACGATAACCCGACGTCGGCAGCGAAAATGCGCTCGGTTTCTTTTCGACGTTTCTTACCCACCAGCGCACACCGTCGAGCTGATTAGCGATAAATTCGGCGCATTCGAATTCCTCACCTTCGGGTTTTAGATTGCCAATCACGTCGAAGAAGTGACGCCCCAGTGTATGACTGCCGACATATTGATAGTCCCAAGCGTAACGCCCCTGCGCAAACAGCATCTGTACACGTTGGTCGACGCTAATCCGTTGCTCGTAGGGCAATAGCGCAAGGAAGTTCTGTGTCGTAGCTGATTGTTTCGCGTGCCGCAGCCGCGCGGCCAGCTCATCGCGCAGGCGGAATTTGCGATACGCCAACTCCTCGGTGGTAAAACCACGTTGTTCTTTCAGATAGCGCAACGTGCCGGACAACCACGCAGCAAGTTCCTCGGGAAATACGCTGTCGTCCTGCAACTGACGGTCCAGCCACCACATCAGCGTGGCATCGCTGATCGGTTCGCGCGTTTCCCAGAATCCCATTTGCATGCGCAGCTTGCCGGCGGGATCGACTTTGAGCTTGCCAACTTCGCTCATAGTCAACCGCGCGCGCTGCAGCGCTTGGAGATCGCGCGGAAATTCCTGTTCGGATAAATGTGCCGGAGAATCGGTGAGTTTCCACGCACCTTCCAGCGCGGGCGATTCGCCCAAGTCGCCGATCCAGTCGCCCTGCGACCATGCAAGCAGCGGCACGCCAAAGGTCTCACCACGCTCGGCCGGCGCCAGCGTTCGCGCAGCCTGCGGCGCAGCGAGACGCGCGAACGCGTGCTCGACAATCGCTGTCGCGCTCGGCTCCTTGAATGCTTCCTTGAGCGCCTTTTGCTCGGCTGCGCTCCACGTTCCACGCAGCGTCATGCTGCCGGTTTCCGGCGAAAGCTCGATCTTGTTTTGGATACGATTGCGCGTAGCTTCCGGTAACGCGGTGAAATCGGGGAGTTCGATTCGATCCGCGCTGTGCGGCAACGGCACCGTCACCGCGTCGCGTTCGCGCAACAAGTCGTCCTGCTGCTGCGGATCGGGCGCGTGGATCAAATCCTTCAAGTCCTGCCGCTCGAAACCGCTGCGCACCAGACCATCGCGCAAGCTCTGCGCAACCTGGACGATGCGATCGGAAACCGCGAACGCGTACGCCTTATTCAAGGCCTCGCGCTGCTTGCGCTCGGCGTGCGGCATACGCAGCACGCGACCGAGAATCTGTTCCAGCGCGGTGTTGGTCGCGCTCGCGCGAAAGCTCATCAGCACATAGGCGAACGGGCAATCCCAGCCTTCGCGCAACTTGTCCACGGTGATGACAAAGCGCAGCTTGCAGGCCGGATCGGCGATATCGGTATCGCCAAGCTCTTCAATGGCGCCGGTGGAAATCGCGATGGCCTCGGCGGGCACGTCGAAGTCTTCGCACAGGGTTTGTTTCACGCGCTCCGCGGTAAAGGTTTCCTGCCCTTCTTGGCGGCGCTCGGCTTGCAACAGCATGACCGGACGGATGTACTCGCCAGTGGCGATGCGTTCGGCATCGGCTTCGCGCTGCAGATTACTCAGGCAAGCGATCGCCTCGCGCAACGCCACCCGCCAGTCGCCATGGGCGGCGAGTTCCACCGGCAGCTTGATCATTTCCTCCGCCTGCAGCGTGGCCGCATTGACCGAATACAACACGTTCGACGGCTGATAGCTGCGATCCGGCGTCGCGGTCAATTCCAGAATTGCGCTCGGCCCGAAACGCGCCAGTGTGTCGAACGCAAGCTGGGTGCCCTGGTTGTGCGCTTCGTCGACGATCACGAACGGACGGCGCAGACGCAGCACATCGACCAACGAATGCTTGCCGACCAGCGCAGCGTCGTTCATGCCGTAAAAATGCGGCATCAGCTGGCCATTCTGTTTGTATACATTGAGGCGTTCGGTATTTTCCTGCTTGAACGCCTGCATCGTCGCAACGACGATCGTGTTGGCGCCGTCCAACGTCGCCGGCTGCACGTACAGCGCTTCGTCGACGGTCAGCACGGCGAACGCGCCGAGGCGCTCGCGCAACGAATCGTGCAGCAGGTTGCCCGGTGTCTTCAGCGCACGCAGTGTCTGCTCGCGGATCGCGTCGGTCGGCACCAGCCAACAAGGTCAGGCTATGGCTAACCCGCAGCAGCGCATCGTTGACGCGGCGGATCGCATGCCCGGCAATCAAGGTCTTGCCGCCACCGGTGGGTACGCGCAGGCAGACACACGGCACATCGTCTGCCGCCAGAGGCTGCGGCGCGCGATATGGCAGGCGATTACCGAACACTTCCAGCGTGGTCGCTTCGTACGCTTCCCGGCTCGCGTGTTTATAGTCGGCGCCCCTGTTTTCGCCGTACTCGCGGTAGCGTCGCAGAAAGGTCTCGTAACGGACCAGCGCCTGAATCTGGTAGTCCTTCAGGCTCATCGCGCCACCTTCAATTCGTAAGGCAGCTGCTTGAACCCGATGCCGAGACGGCTCAGCTTGTCCGCGCCGATCAGGCAACGCGCGGCGTAGATCACACGCGGACCGTCGTGTGGCGGCAACTCGGCGAGCAACGCCGACGTCAGCACATTGCCGCCGCCGGTCGAGCGATCCTTGAGAATGCCGTTGTACAGCAGATACACGGCACGGCCGTGATGCACGCCGAGCCACGGCGACCATGCGGCTTCCCTTCCCCCGCCCGCGGGGGAAGGTGCCCGAAGGGCGGAAGGGGCGGCTCCGGCAACGGCGCTCCCGTCTCGATAAAGTAGACAAAGTGCGCCAGCTCGCCGAACGTCACTTCGCGATTGATATGGCCGTGCTCATCGAACAACGCGTGCGCGAGCTTGCAATAGCGAAAGCCGCCGCCGAAACCAGACACTTCCTCGCCATTCAATTTGCGATAACCGGTAGCGACTCGACGCACACGCTCGGCGGTGACATTGCGGGAAATGTTTGTATCCATTTCAACGAGAATAAATCGCCGCGTTCCGCCGTCCCGTTTGTTTAGCCCAAGAATTGCGTGACCGGTCGTAGCGGAGCCTGCGAACGAGTCGAGCACGAGCGAATCACTATCAGTCGCGAGTTGCGCGATCACCTCGACTAACTTCGTTGGCTTCGGAGTATCGAAAGGCTTTTCTCCGTCGAACAGATGCTTGAGCTCAGCGCTCGCGTTTCGTGTGCTTCCCGCGAAATCGTATGGCCACCAAGTCTGATTCACAACACCTTCCTTGGCCTCCGCAAGAAACTTTTTTTCCATTGGGAATTCGCCGTCACCATTCTTGCCCCACCAGACTCGATTGTCTGAAATCAATTCCTGCATTTTTGCCGGGGGGCGACGCCAGCTGCTGCCTGCGGGCGGGAAGACGTCTTTGCCGACTTTGTTCTTTAGCGCATAGTAGTCTCGTTCTCGGAATTCCACGCGCGTCAACGGTGCGGCGAGCCAGTGGCCGCGCGGGTCGTTATCCGGATTCGTATACGTGCCGAGTTGACGTTCGTTGCGCGACAGAAGATTGGGCTGAAACCGATCGCTCTTGCGAAATGCAAGGATGTGGTTGTGCGTTTCGGCGACGCCCGAACTGTTGTTGCCTGGGGTGTCCTTGGACTGCCAAACGAAATTACCGACGAAATTCTGCCTACCGAATATTTCATCTAGCAGCAACCGCAAATGCGCACCTTCAACATCGTCAATGCTGACAAAGATCGCCCCATCCTCGCGCAAAAAATCCCGTAGCAAGCGCAAGCGTGGATACATCATGCACAGCCACTTGTCGTGGCGCGACAGATCCTCGGCTTCCTTGCCGACGACTTTGCCCAGCCACTCGCGCATCTCCGCGCTGTTGACGTTGTCGTTGTAGACCCAGCCTTCATTGCCGGTGTTGTACGGCGGATCGATATAGATGCACTTCACTTGGCCGGCGTAATGCGGCAGCAAGGCTTTGAGCGCGAGCAGGTTGTCGCCTTCGACGATGAGGTTGCCGCTGCCAACAGCACCGCAGGACAGCGCCGGCGCTTCTTCGAGCAGATGAAACGGCACCACATCGTGGTGGCGAACGACGGCGTCCTTGCCGAGCCAGTTCAGGGTTGGCATTGGATATCCAGGCAGAACGCCGCGCACTCGTGGAAAGGGTCGGCCATGGTCACTTCAACCAGTTTTCCAGACGCAGGTTCGGCACGCGTGAAAATTCGCGCGTGTTGGCCGTTACCAGCAGCGCATCCTCGGCGATTGCCTGCGCGGCTATCCACAGATCGTTGGAGCCGATCGGCTTTCCAGCGATTTCGAGTCCGGCGCGGATCCTGGCGTACGCACTCATGGCGGCATCGGTCAATGGCGCCACATCGGGGACGCGCAGCAGAAATGCCTCCAGACGCTGCTGCACCGCATCGACCGGCTGGCCGAGGGCGCGCGCCTTCTCGATGCCAAAGCGCAGCTCGGCAACAACCGCAAACGGCAGACGCACGCGGCTGCCGTGCGCGAGCAGACGCGTGGCCACGCGCGCATGGCCGCGAATCGCCGCGATACAGATATTCGTATCCAGAAAAATCACGGGCGGGCTTTCTTCGCCATTTTCCGTGCGCGTTTTCGCGCAGGCTTCTTCGGTGTCTTTTGCGATGTTCCGCGCGCCGCGCCCGTGGACAATGCATCAACCCACGTTACGTCCACAGGGGGCTCAGGCCGGTTGTCGCGCAATTCCTGTGCCGTGAACGGGAAGTCTACGCCGGGCTGGGCAAAGAACGATGCCCAATCGCCACGCTGGTCGGCGATAAACAGACCACCGGCACGGCGCTCGATACGAACCTCGCCTTCCGGCAACTCGAAGGCCTTCGGAATGCGCACAGCCTGGCTGTTACCCGCGCGAAAAACGCGAGTCGGGAGACTTTTGGGGTTGGCGTTCATCGGAATATCTCTTGCCAAATGTGATTACGCAATGTTATCACAATGAGATCAGCTCGGCGAAGCTGGGCTACAACAACAGCCTCACTCCTCCCGCGTCACCCGCAACACTTCCTCGGTCGAAGTGATGCCGGCAAGGCACTTGCGCCAGCCGTCGTCGAGCATCGCGGGCGTGCGTGTACGCGCGTGGCGTTCGAGGTCGGCCTCGGCGGCGCTGGCGTGGATCAGGCGGCGCATGGTCTCGTCGACGATGACGTATTCGTAGATGCCGGTGCGGCCGCGGTAGCCGGCGTGGCGATTACCGTTCGGCGCGGCGGGCCGATACACGTTTGCGTGTGCGTCGGCGGGTTGGCCGAACGCGGCGAGTTCGCGCGCGCTGACAGCAGCCATTTCGCGCGTGGCCGGATCGAGCACGCGCACCAGACGCTGGGCGAGCACGCCGAGCAGCGACGACGAGAGCAGAAAAGGTTCGACGCCCATATCGCGCAAACGTGTAACCGCACCGACGGCCGAATTGGTGTGCAGGGTCGACAGCACCAGATGGCCGGTCAACGACGCCTGCACCGCTATCTGCGCGGTTTCGAGGTCGCGGATCTCGCCGACCATGACCACGTCGGGATCCTGGCGCAGGATCGCGCGCAGACCGCGCGCGAACGACATGTCCACGCGCGTATTGACCTGGGTCTGGCCGACGCCGTCGATGTAGTACTCGATCGGATCCTCGACCGTCATGATGTTGCGGCTGCGATCGTTGAGCTTGAGCAGCGAGGCGTACAGCGTCGTGCTCTTGCCCGAACCGGTGGGACCGGTGACCAGAAGTATACCGTGCGGGCGTTCGATGGTTTCGCTCAGGTGGACGAGCGTTTCCACACCCATGCCGAGCTGGGCGAGATCGAGCTTGCCGGCCTGCTTGTCGAGCAGACGCAGCACCACGCGTTCGCCGTGCCCGGCCGGAATCGTCGACACGCGCACATCGACCGGACGCCCGCCGATGCGCAGGCTGATGCGGCCATCCTGCGGCAGACGCTTCTCGGCGATATCGAGTTTCGCCATCACCTTGATGCGCGAGACCACGGCGCTCGCGATCGCCTTCTGCGAGGCGAGCGCTTCGCGCAGCACGCCGTCGATGCGGAAGCGCACGACGAGGCGATTCTCGAACGGTTCGATATGGATGTCCGACGCGCCCTCTTTCACCGCTTCGGTGAGCAGCGCGTTGATTAGGCGGATGATCGGCGCATCGTCCTCGGATTCGAGCAGATCGTCGGGTTCGGGCAATTCGTCGGCGAGGGTTTTCAGATCCAGATCGTCGCCGAACGCGCCGTCGAAATCGGCGACCATCGCGCGCGCATCGTCGCCCTCCTCGTAGAGTGCGCGCAGCAGACGCTCGAAACCCGCAGTGTCGTGGCGATGCAGGTGCAGCGGCACACCCAGATACCGGCGCAGCTCGGCCAGCGCCTCGGGTTTCACGCCCTCGCGATAGGCGATGTCGGCGGCGGCGTCGCGCCAGGCGATCAGCGTCGCGCCGTTGCGCCGGGCAAAGCCGAACCCGGGGCGTGGCGGATGCGCTTGCGTCGTCATCGCGCTTACGGATGCTTGTGCGCGGGCACTTCCGCCGGCGTCACGTCGAGCGCGGGGCTGGCGAGGAAATCGTGCACGTCGGGCAGCATTGGCATGTTGGCGCGCGGCGTGACGATCTCGTTGTTGTCGCGCATCTGCAGTTGCTCGGTGCGTATATAGTTATACTTTTCGCTGGACACCGAAGCCTCGGTCGCCGGGTCGCGCAGGATGCGTGGATGCAGAAACACCATCAGATTCTGCTTCTGGTGGCTGTTGCTGCGATAGCGGAACAGGTTGCCGAACAGCGGAATGTCGCCGAGGCCAGGCACTTTTTGCACATTGTCTTGCACGTTGTCCGAAATCAGCCCGCCGAGCACGAGCACCGCATCGTCCTTGATCAGCACCGTGGTCTGGATCTCGCGCTTGTTGGTGACCAGGTCGCTCGCACCGCTCACCGGTGGCGCCAGCGAGGAAACCTCCTGGTGGATGTCGAGCCTGACTGCATCGCCTTCGTTGATGTGCGGCGTCACGGTGAGCGTGATGCCCACATCCTTGCGCTGGATCGTCTGGAACGGATTGCTGATGCCGGTGGTCGCCGTGCCGGTGCCGCCGGTGTTCACCGTGGTGCCGGTATTGGTCGAATAGGAACCGGTGACGAAGGGCACTTCCTGGCCGACCTTGACGATCGCCTGCTGATTGTCCAGGGTCATTACCGAGGGCGTGGACAGGATATTGTTCTTGCCGTTGCTGCGCAGTGCGGTAACCAGGGCGCCCAGTTGCACCAGCTTCTGCCCGCCCACGGAGATGGTTTCCAGATAGCCCAGATTGAAACCGTTGCCGAGCGACACGCTCGGCGGCACGCCGTTCAGGCCCGCGCTTGCTGTGATGATGTTGTTGCCCGAGGCGCTGCTGTTGCCGCTGGTGAAATTGGTGCCGCCGATGATGTGCTTGTCGCCGGACTGCCACTGCACGCCGAGTTCGTTCGCGGTTTCCTCGGAGACTTCGGCGATCACTGCCTCGATCAGCACCTGCGCGCGGCGGATATCGAGCTTGCGGATCACGCCCTCCAGCGAACGGAACACCGCCGGCGGCGCACTGATGATCAGCGCATTGGTGTCTTCGTGCGCCTGGATCGTGGCCGGGCTGCCGCCCTGCGTGCCGGTGCCGGTCAGCGCATTGCTCGCCACCGCGGAATTGGCCGCATTCGCGCCGCGGCCGGGTACGGCCTCGCCGGTCAGCGTCGCGGCAATGCCCTGCAGGATCGGCACCAGATCCTTGGCGTTGGCATAGTGCAGATAGACCACATTGGTATCGCCGCCGTTGGCGACCGGCGTATCCAGATGGGTGATCAACGCGCGCAGGCGCAGGCGGCCGCTTTTCCCGCCCGACAGCAGGATCGAATTGGTGCGCGTGTCGGCGATTACCTTGGGTGCGTCGCCGGTCGCGTCGGCAGCCTTGTTCTCGCTCAGCGCGGTCAGCGTGCGCGCGATTTCGGCCGCGTTCGCGTGCTGCATCGGAATCATCTCGACCTGTGCGTCGGACACCGTGTCGATGCGCTGGACGATGCTGACGATGCGCGCGACGTTGCCGGCGCGATCGGACACGACCAGCGAATTGGATCCCGCATGCGCGATCAGCTGCGCGCCCTGTGGCATCAGCGGCCGCAGGATCGGCACCAGTTCGGTCGCGCTGACGTGCTTGACCGGGATGATCTGGGTGACGAGTTCGTCCGCGGTCTGCGCCGGTGTGCTGTTCAGTCCGGCCGAGCCATCCTGCTGGGCGGCGGCCTCGGGCTCGATCTTGATCATGCTGCCGGCCGGAATCGCGGCGAAGCCGTGCACGCGCAGCACGGACAGAAACACATCGTAGATTTCGTCCGGGCGCATCGGCTTGGCCGAGATCACGGTGACCTTGCCCTGCACGTTCGGCGCGAGGATGAAGTTCCTGCCGGTGATTTCCGATACCGTGGCGACCAGCACGCCGATGTCCGCATCCTTGAGGTTCAGTGTGTGCGTGCCCGGCGGATTCTTCGCCTCGCTGGCGGTGCCGGCGTTTTGCGCGGCCACGGCGAGGTCCGCGCCCGTCAACGCGACGGCGGCGGCGACGAAAAGCGGAACGGCTGCAATCAGGACCGACGCGACACGCAAGGAGCGAAGTAGCATTCTATATTTCTCTACAAATGGAGTCGCTTTCTGAAACAGGCGCAAGACGTAGCGAACGAAGACGGATTGTGTGTCGCCGGAGCGCAGGAAGCGGAGTGTACGTTGAAGTACATGAGCATTCCGAGCACCGCTGGCGCACAAGCTGACGAGCGCAGTAGTCTTGCGCCTGCTTCAGCGAGATTATCGCAAATTGAGGGTCAGGGTAGCGGGTCTGCCATCACGCTGCACGGTGATTTGCAGGCTCGACGCGTTGCCGAGCTGGTCGAGCAATTGCTGCGGGTTGGAGACGCTCGACAGCGGCGTACCGTTGACCGCGGTGACCATATCGGTCGGCTTCAGCCCGATCTGGTTCATCAGCGCTGCGGCCGCACCGCTGCCGGACAGGCGCGCGCCGGCAATCCTGCCGCCGTCGAACACCGGTTCGAACTGCACCTGGCGCGCGAGATCGGCCGCGTTCATGCGCGCGAGCGCGCCGGGGCTGCCCGCAGCGGCGGCCGCGGATTTTGCGCCGGCACTCGGCGCATAACCGGGCGGCACGCTCGCCGCGGCGCCGGGAGCGCGCACCGCCGCGCGGTCGGCGGTCGGCGCGGCGCGCTCGTCGGGGCCAGGCATCTGCAGGCTTTCGGCCACGCCGTCGTGGCTCAGCACGACGTGGTCGGTGTACACCTCGGCCAGTTTCGCGCTGCCGGCGACCGTATCGCCGACGTTGTAGCTGTGCTCGATATTCTGTTCATCGGCGATGATCGCGATGCCATCTTTGGCATCGGGCAGCGCCAAGGTGCCGCGCAGAACCAGCTTGAGCGCGGTCTTCGGCGCATTCAGCGCGCGCGCGGCGAGATCGACGGTCTGCGGGTTGCCGAACAAATGCCACTGCGC
>JAYTQX010000298.1:0-5513 GCA_043746455.1 Pseudomonadota bacterium | reverse complement strand
GCTATGCAGAGCTCTGCATAGCGACCCGAAGCGGACATTGACAAAGTGAGGCCCTCCCCTCTTAATCCGGTCTGCGTCAAGGACCGCAAGGTGTGCGTGATCAGCGTCGACGACTTGAGTTACATGATCGCCGCGCGGCAGAGGCGGCCAAGAAGGTCGAGGAACAATAGTGGTACTTGTGACAGCTGAGCCTTGCAAGAGCTTGCGGATGTACATTAACCAGCCGCGCAAAAGGGGCGCCATCCTTGGGCGGGAGCGGATTGTCAGCTGGAACGATTTCCGACGATACTCTTCTACTGACGCACGGAGCCATCGCAGGTTCTGGGACAGCGGGTCGCTATCAGGGCGATCCGGCCCCGCCCTTCGACTCAGGCAAGTCACGGGCACCGGACACAAGGAAAGGACATGGCGTATTTCCCCCTGCTGCAGCAAATGGTCGTCGAGCACTACGGCCTGTACCCTGGACCCAGGAAAGAGGGTCGGTTCGAGGTCCCCTTCCACGACGGGCTGACCCTGATCCTTGGCGCCAATGGCTTGGGAAAGACGACCCTCGTCACGATGCTTTTCCGGCTGCTGACCGGCACCGCCGACATTCCGCTGCCGGAAGGACGCATAGGGTCTGCGGACCTGAGCGTCCAGAACCTGGATAAGTGGTCCCAGCGCCAGTTCGCACAGCGGGTCAACGATGGCGCGCGGGAAGCGACGGCCCACCTGCAGTTCCAGCTCGGCCCGCAGCGCTTCCAGCTCACGCGCCGCCTGACGGACCTCGCGCTGACCTCGCTCGTCATCGACGACCAGCAAGCGGACATCGACGAGCTGACGTACCGCAACGCGATCACCGCTGCGTCGGAACTGGCGTCGTTCGGCGACTGGATCCTGGTGCTGCGGACGCTGGTGTTCTATTTCGAGGACCGACGTGCCTTGGTGTGGGACCCCGGCGCGCAGAAGCAACTACTTCGCGCCTTGCTGCTCACCCCCGCCAATGCCCAGGAATGGACCAAGCGGGAGCGGACAATCCTCGAGCTGGACTCGCGCATGCGCAACCTGGACAACGCGCTGAAGCGGGAGAAAAAGGAAAGCGACAAGCTCGTCCACAAGACGACCTCTGCACCCGGCGTGCGCCAAGCCTTGACGGCCGCCCAGACGCGCCTGGATCAGCTCGACGAGCAGCACGCTCGCCTGGTCGAGCGCCTGGATATCACCGATCGCATGCGCTACCGCGCCCGGCTGGATGCGATCCGCGCCGAGGCCGAGCAGGACAAAGCGCTGCGCGAGCTCGAACGGGCCCGCCTGCTGGCGATCGACGCGCACTTGCCGGACGCCGATGAATCCATCCGCTTTATCCTGGCCCGGCTGATGTCGGACGAGACTTGCCTGGTGTGCGGCACCGAAGGCGTCGCGGCCAGGCGCCAGTCGCTCGAACACGCCCTGGAACATCGCCACTGCGTCATCTGCGACTCCAAGCTCAGCGACGCGACCCACCCGGAGGTGGCGGAGATCACCGACGAGCGCCTGCATACCCTGAAAGAGCGCTACCACACGTTCGTGATCCAAGCCTCCGATCAGGGACGCGTGCGGGACGAGGCCAACGCCGAGCGCCTGACCACGAGCACCGAGCTGGTGGCGTGCGCCCAGGAGCGCGACGAAACGGATCAGAAAGTGAGCGACTTGCAAGCACAGCTGCCGCCTGACCAACGCCGCGTCACCGACCAGCAGAAGAAATACGACGCCGCCGCCGAACTGGTAACCGACATGCGTGCGCGATTGAAGATCGCGCGTACGGAGTTCGGCGAGTTCCTCGGCGCGCACCGCGCACACATTGCGCAGTTCGCCGACGCGATCAAGACCAAGTTCGGCGAGGCGGCCGAGGGCTTCTTGTTCGAGGACAGCCAGCTCAGCTGGTCGCCCACGCGCATGCAGGTTGGCCAAGCCGGCGCCGACGGCGTGGAGCCGGTCGAGTACCCGGCCTTCGCGGTCGACCTGTCCGGCAGCGATTTCGGTAGCCTCAAGCGCCGCGGCGATCCCGACGAAGTCTCGGAGAGCCAGCGGGAATTCATCGACCTGGCCTTCCGCATGGCGCTGATCCATGTGGCCTCGCCGAACAGTGCCGCTTCGCTGGTGATCGACGCGCCGGAGTCCTCGCTGGACGCGGTGTTCGTGGAACGCGCCGCCGATGTGCTGGGCCATTTTGCCCAGACCGGCAATGGCGGGACTAATCGCCTCGTGGTCACCTCCAATCTGGGCGCCGGCAAGCTGGTGCCGAAGCTGCTGCGAGCGGTCTCCGCACCGGCGGATGCGATGGCGCCTGTGGTCGACCTGTTCCACGCCGGCGTGCCGACCCGGGCGATGGTCGCGTGGGAGGCGCAATACGAGGCGCTGTGGAAGGGGCTGGTCGACGAAGTTGTCGGTGACGGTGACGGCAGCGACGACGACCGATACGTCGACTACAGCCGGGACGACGACGAAGACGAAGATGGACGCTGACCTGCACGCCCGCCAGCAGTCCGTTCGCGTCCTCGTCCTGCTCGACGCGCTGGCGCGAGCGGGCTTCGTGCCCACGGGCGCTCGCGCGTTGCACGAGTTCGCGTACCTCGCGAACGTCCTCTCGCCGGTGTTCGATTTGGCGCCGTTCGACGCCAAGCTGCTCAAGCGCGCCACTGGCCCGTACTACCCGGAGCTGCAGCTGGCCGTCGATCGCCTGGTCGGCCGCGGACTTGTGGGCGCGCTATCCGTGGAATACCGCTACCTGCCGGAAGACAAGCGCTATCGCGTGATGGCGCAGTACCGCCTATGCCGCCCACGGGTGCAGGCGGTATTGGATCGCCACGCACAGGTCTTCGCGGAGGAGGCGATGTTCCTGCACGAGCTGGCCGCGGCCTACAGCGTGCTGAGCGACGACAAGCTCGGTCGCTCCGCGCTGCAGGACGCCCGCTACGCCGACGTATCGGTGGATGTCAGCGAGGTGATCGATTTCGGCGAATACGAAAAGGCCGCCAAGAACTTTTCTCGCAACGCCGCGATGACCTTTGCGCCCGGGCGGCAGCTCGAGCCCGCCGAGCGCCTGTACCTCTACCTCGACCACCTCAACACACGGGTGGCGCATGGCTGAGCAACCGCCAGTGGACACCGGGGCGTGGACGGGGGACGACGCCAAACTCAAGGGCGTCTGGCTCACGGGCAAGGGCAGTGACACCGACTTGCCCGAGGATTTGCGTTTCCTCATTGCCGTGCGTCGCATGGTGCAGACGCGCGAGCGCGAAACGGACGCCGAGTTCGACCGCCCGGCGGCGATGGTGCTGGTGTCGCCGGCGTTCTACGAATCGCCGCCCTCGGTGCTGGTTCGCAAGCCTTTTCTCAATTGCGGCAACTACCCGTTGACGGGGCAGGTGCACTACCTGGGCGCAGCAGCGACCGGGCAGTCGCGCGACTACGCCGGCGATGACGGCGCGCTCATCGATGCCGTGGTCGCGGACCACGCCGATGCCTTGCCCACGGCGATCTACCTACCCAAGGCCGGCGGACACTCGAAATTGAACTGGTACCCGAACGGCGTCACCCGTACGGACAAAGTGCAGACCTTCCCGGTGGCCACCGAAGCGCCCACGCCCGAACGGATCAAGCAGGTCATCGACGGCGTGTACGAGAACGAGCTCAAGACGCCCGACCTGGTCCCTGCGAGTTTCAGTGTGTGGAAGGATCCGGCCAAGGGCTGGGCTGTGAAGAATGCCGAGGAGCGCGTGCAGTACGCGGTCCGCCTCGGCCTGAGCGGGCGCTTCAGCCCGCACTGTCGCGTCAAGGCCGAGCAGCCGGACAAGGACGGCCGCACCGACATCGAGATCATTGGCGATTTCGGCGTGGCCCCTGGCAAGCAGACGAGCTTCGCCGTGCTGGAAATGAAGGTACTGCGCGAGCGCGGTTCGACCGGCAACTTGCGCTCCCCCGCGCAGATCGATAGGCACGTTCACGACGGCCTGGGACAGGCGTCGACCTACGGCGACGATCGGCACTTCGAAGAGCGCTTGCTGTGCTGCTTCGACATGCGGCCGACCAATGCTGGCGAAAAAACGGTCTTCGCGGCAACCCAAGACAACGCAGAGAAGCTAAAGGTCCACCTGTGCCTGTGGTACCTGTACCGCTCCTCGGATCACTACCGGGAAGCCCAGGTGGCCGGGAAGCTCACGGGCGACTGAAGACGACCAGGTCTTCGCTGAGCATGTGCCGTCCGCTCTGCTGCGGCGACACGCGCATCGACCGGAAGGGCGTCGTGCGCTCGACCTTGAGGCCGACCGACGGCGCAAGGTCCGCGAGGATCTTGGCGACCTGCACGTGGATGCCCGCATACTGGCTATCGCCCACGACGAACCACGCTTGGCCCTTCGACGGCAGCAGCTGCGCACAGGTATGCATCATTCCCTGCAGGTCAGCGAAGTACGCACCCACCATCGCTGGGATGCGCGGATCCCACAGCGTCTCCTCGACGCGACGCAGGGCACGCATCGTCCTGTCCAGGCGAGGGCATCGCGGCGGCGCCGCGAAATCGCGGGAAATCTGCACGTGTGAGCTGAGCGTCGACTGCCGCAGCTCGCGGTTGTCGTCGAAAGACGTCAGGTAGCCCAACATCCACAGCTCGACGTTATAGACGTCGGTGTAGTCGAAGGAATTGGGGTAGGGCGGTGAGCATGTGATCTGGTCGACTTTGCCGACCGTTTCCAACAGCTTGCGGCTATCGCCAAGCAGAACCTTGCCCTCGCGCATCGCGCGCGTCGCGCAGGCGCCGATCTCGACGACCGCCGCCGCCACGGCATCGGCGAAGGTGGGTAGCACACACGATGGATCGACGCGGCGCTCTTCCCAGTTGGTCCGATAGCGGCGTCCTTTCCCGCTCACCGCCGCATTGCTGAAGCCGACCATAAGCCCACCCAGCAGCACGCGGAACAGGCGCAGCACTGCGGGATTGGTTTCTTCCTCGACCGCCGCGCGCAGGCGCGCGATCTGAATCAGCACGGGCAGGTCAAACAGCCAGCGGTCCTTGACCCCGGGCTCAACGAACGTGGGCGGCAACGAACGAATCAGCGCGGCGCCGCGCGAACGGGATGCTGTCGCCTTGCGCGCCACACGCGTCAGCGCCGAAAGCAACTCGGGAATGTGGTAGGTCGCGAGCTTGGCGGCGATCAAGTCCGCCAGGAACGGATTGACCTCAATGGTGACCGGCTCGATACCGAGGAACTGGCAAGTCAGGGCCGTGGTCCCCGATCCTCCGAAGGGGTCCGCTAGGCGTCGCACTGGGATCGGCGATTCCTGCACGGACTGCTCGATCAATTCCGGCGAAAACGCTTCCTTGAAGCGATGCCAGCGCTGGAACGGTAGCGCGTCGGCGCCGGCGTTGGTCGATACGGAGGCCGCTTGTCGTCCACCGGTCCAAGCCTCGAACGACGCGCCACCGGCGCTGTGTAGCATCTTGCGCGAGGCGACGCGCCGAAAGCCGGACTGCACTGCGCTATCTGGGGCTGGCG
>JAYTQX010000297.1:0-4013 GCA_043746455.1 Pseudomonadota bacterium | reverse complement strand
GTCGAGCGGCTTCTGCGTTTCGCCTTGCACATTCTGCGTGTCGAGCGAGCCGGTGTTGCCGTCTAGCGCGCCCTTCGCCGCTACCGCGCTGATCGCCTTGATCGCAGCGGCCACGTCGACCAGCAACGCGGCAAGCGCCTGACTGTCCGGCGAGCCCTTCAGCTGTTCGATCAGGAATTTCGACAGCGTGGTGCGGCGATTGAACATGGGGTGTCTCCGTTGCAAAGCCACTTCATACTTGCCGTTTCGCTCTTTCTTTTGACGAACTAAGAGATTTTGCTCTCTCCATTCAGCCCGCCGCGAAACACGCGGCTGGCTCGAATGTCTTCGGGCGTAATCAACATCAACTGATCTTTTTCCAGCGCGGCGTTCGCCGTTGCGCTGGACGAAAACAGTCGCGACGCGTGACGCAGGCGTGCGCGGTCGAGCGCATTGCGGATCGAGCGCGCATTGGCGAAATGCGGCTGCGTCACGCGATGGGCGATGTACTCGCGCATCGCCGCAAGACCGGCCGCATCGAAGCGGTAGTCCATCTGCGCCGCGATCAATTGCGCGATCTGCAGCAATTCGTCCGCGGTGTAATCGGGAAAATCGATATGGTGGGCGACGCGCGAAGCCATGCCCGGATTGCTGCGGAAGAACGTCTCCATGCGATTCTTGTAGCCGGCCAGAATCACCACGATTTCGTCGCGCTGGTTCTCCATCACCTGCAGCAGGATCTCGATCGACTCCTGGCCGTAGTCGCGCTCGTTCTCCGGCCGGTACAGGTAATAGGCCTCGTCGATAAACAGCACGCCGCCCATCGCCTTCTTCATCACTTCCTTGGTCTTCGGCGCGGTGTGGCCGATGTATTGGCCGACCAGATCGTCGCGCGTGACCGCGATGACGTGATTGCTGCGGATATAGCCGAGCCGATGCAGGATATCGGCCATGCGCAAGGCCACCGTCGTCTTGCCGGTGCCCGGATTGCCGGTGAAGCTCATGTGCAGACTCGGCCTTCCAGCGCTCAGACCAACCGCATGCCGCGCCTTGTCGACCAGCAGCAATGCGGCGATCTCGCGGATGCGCGATTTCACCGGCGCCAGACCGATCAGTTCGCGATCGAGTTTGTCGAACACCTCGGCGATGCCGCTCTCGCGATACAACACCGCGAGATCGCGGACTTCGCTATCGGGCGCTGGCGTGGCAAGAACGTTCATCGCAATGCCTTTAGTAGCGCTCGCCTTCGCCCTTGTCGGTGGCGTAGGAGTGGATCGTGTAGCGGATGCTGCGGCCATCGACCTCCTGGCGCAGCAGACCGAAGCCGGGCTCGTTCTTCGGCCGGTTGACGAGGTAGGACATCTTCGGCGACTCCACGCCGCGCGTCGCATCGAAGGCGGTGACGCGGATGTAGTGACTGGCGAACGTCTTGCGGCAGTTGTTGATCTCCATCAGGATGCCGGCCGGGTCGCGCAGGTCGAACATCGGGTTGCCGAACATCTCCCAATAGGTGTTGCGCGGGTGCGGATCGTCGGTGTACTCGATGCCGACCGCCCAGCCCTGTTTCAGCGCGTATTCGAGCTGTCTGGTGATCTGCGCGTCGGTAAGATCGGGCAGGAACGAGAACTGGCCCTGGGTCAGACGCTGGTTGGTATTGGTCATCATGGCGGGTTCTCCGGATCAGGCGTTGGCGGTGGCGGTGGGCACGAAATCGGCGGTGTCGGTCGATTCGTAGTTGAAGCTGACCTCGCCCCAGGTGTCGATAGCGGCTTTCAGCGGCGAGCACCACTTGGCGGCTTCACGCAGGATCTGCGGGCCGTCGTTCCAGATATCGCGGCCTTCGTTGCGCGCCAGCACCATCGTTTCCAGCGCGACGCGGTTCGCCACGGCGCCGGCCTGGATGCCCTGCGGGTGGCCGATCGTGCCGCCGCCGAATTGCAGGATCACGTCCTCGCCGAGATATGTCAGCAATTGATGCATCTGGCCGGCGTGAATGCCGCCCGAGGCGACCGGCATGACCTTGTTCAGGCTTGCCCAGTCCTGCTCGAAGAACAGGCCGGTCTCCAGACTCTGCGGCGTGTGCGTTTCGCGCAAGGTGTCGTAAAAGCCCTTGATCATCAGCGGATCGCCCTCGAGCTTGCCGACGACGGTGCCGGCGTGGATGTGATCGACACCGGCCATGCGCATCCACTTGCAGATCACGCGGAAGTTCATGCCGTGGTTCTTCTGCCGCGAGTAGGTGCTGTTACCGGCACGGTGCAGATGCAGGATCATGTCGTTCTTGCGCGCCCACAGCGCCATCGACTGGATCGCGGTGTAGCCGATCACGAGATCGATCATGATGATCACGCTGCCCAGCTGCTTGGCAAATTCGGCGCGCGCGTACATCTCTTCCATCGTGCCGGCGGTGACGTTGAGGTAATGGCCCTTGACCTCGCCGGTCGCCGCGGCGGCCTTGTTCACCGCTTCCATGCAGTACAGGAAACGGTCGCGCCAGTGCATGAACGGCTGACTGTTGATGTTCTCGTCGTCCTTCATGAAGTCGAGACCGCCTTTCAGGCCCTCGTAGACGACGCGACCGTAGTTGCGGCCGGACAGGCCGAGTTTCGGCTTGGTGGTCGCGCCGAGCAGCGGCCGGCCGAACTTGTCCAGCCGCTCGCGCTCGACGACGATGCCGGTCGCCGGGCCCTGGAAGGTTTTGAGGTACGCGACCGGGATGCGCATGTCTTCCAGGCGCAGCGCCTTGACCGCCTTGAAGCCGAAGACGTTGCCAATGATCGATGCGGTGAGGTTGGCGATCGAGCCGGGCTCGAACAGGTCGAGGTCGTAGGCGATGTAGGCAAAATACTGTTGTTCGGTCTTCGTGCCCGGTCCGGTGTTCGGCACCGGGTCCACGCGGTAGGCCTTGGCGCGATACAGTTCGCAGGCGGTCAGGCGGTCGGTCCAGACCACGGTCCAGGTCGCAGTCGAGGATTCGCCGGCGACTGCCGCGGCGCATTCATCGGCCGGCACGCCTTCCTGCGGCGTGATGCGGAACAGCGCGACCAGGTCCGTGTCCTGCACGACGTAGTCGGGCTGCCAGTAGCCCATCTGCTTGTACTTGAGCACGCCGGCAGCGTAGCGCTTGGCGCCGCTCTTGATCTCGGTGTCTGCTTCGTTGACGGTGTCTTTGGTGAGTGCGTTCATGGCGGTTCCTGCACGTAGTCGGAAGTGGCTTGCGTGCAGCGACCATAGTTCGGGCGTATTATCAGGTACAGTCAGAATTTCTGACTATGTCATAATGTTTTACTTATGTTGCGCCGAGTCACGTTCCGCCAACTGCAGATCTTCTGCGCGGTTACGCGCCAACTTTCGTTCGTGCGCGCGAGCGAGGAGCTGCATCTGTCGCAACCCGCGGTATCGATGCAGATCAAACAGCTCGAAGAGGCGCTCGGCCTGCCTCTGCTCGACCGCTTCGGCAAACGTCTCGCCCTCACCGAAGCGGGCGTCCGCGTGCACGAGCATGCTTCGCGCGTGATCGGCGAACTGCACGATACCGAGGAAACCGTCAATCAGTTGAAAGGTTTGCGCGGCGGCAGCATCACGGTCGGCATGGTGTCGACCGCGAAATATTTTGTGCCCAAATTGCTCGCGCGTTTCACCGCGCAATATCCGAATCTCGATCTGCGCATCCTTTCCGGCAATCGCGGTGCGCTGCACGGATACCTGCATCGCAATGAAATCGATCTGGCGGTTATGGGCCGGCCGCCGCGTGAACTCGAGATGGTGACCGAGGCGTTCGCGCAGCATCCCTACGTGTTCATTGCGCCACCGGATCATCCCTGCGCCGGCGTCGGCGCGATCGATCTGTTCGAGCTGCGCAGTGAAACCGTGCTGTTGCGCGAACCCGAATCGGGCACGCGCATGCTCAACGACGAGTATTTCGCCAAGACCCTGTTCAAGCCGCGGCGCATGATCGAAATGGGCAGCAACGAAATGATCAAGCAGGCGGTGATCGCGGGCATGGGCGTCGCGTTGATCTCGCTGCACACGCT
>JAYTQX010000296.1:0-4026 GCA_043746455.1 Pseudomonadota bacterium | reverse complement strand
GCCAATTACGAGCGTATCAATCGCGCGACAATCGAATTGCGCTACCGGCTGCTGCCGTATATTTATTCACTTTTTGCGCAGAATGAGACGGCTGGAATGCCGCCGCTGCGCCCGCTCTGGTTCGAATATCCGCACGATGTGAAAAGCACCCTGATCGAGGATGAATTCCTCGTCGGCAGGGACTTGCTCGTCGCGCCGGTCGTGCATGAAAGCGCGAGCGCACGCGACGTCTATTTCCCCGCGGGCGATGCCTGGGTCGACTGGTGGGACGGCACGCGCCATGCAGGCGGCACTTACGCAAAGGTCCAAGCGCCGCTCGAGCGCCTGCCATTGTTCCTGCGCGCCGGTGCAAGCCTTGCGATGCAACCCGTGGTGCAGAACACCGGCGAGATGAAGAGCGTATCGCTGACGATCACGGTCGCCCTCGGCGCGAACGGCGCAAGCAGCATTTATCAGGATGCCGGCGACGGCTACGCGTATCGCCAAGGCGATTCGCGCACGACCCAAGTCGAACTGTCAGCGGACAAATTGCGTTTGCATATTCCAAAGTCCGACCGCTTCCAGCGCATTCGCTTTGTCGAGTTCCTCGGTGTCGATGCAAAGCCCGCGTCGATCACGCTCGACGGAAAGCCGCTGCGCGATATCGCATTCGATGCACAGACCAGGCGCGTGCGCGTGGCGTTGCCGGATGAAAGCGCGCGCGAGCTTGTCATCGCTCGCTAGGCGACGCGGGGCAGTCAGCGTCCCTTGTTTGCCATCAACTGTTCCAGCCGTGCGCGTGCGTCCTCACGGGTGAGCGGCTGATCGTGCAAGTATACTTGCACACCGTGCGCGGGCACTTTCATGCTTAGATGGTCGGTAACGGCGATCATCTGTCCGGTAAAGCCATCGCGCCATTGTCCCGATTGCAGATAATCGCGCACGTCGAACGTCTGCTCGCCATCGCCCTTGTTCAGCAGCACCAGCGCGGTCTGCGCAGTACCGGCGTTTTCGTAGACGCGATAGAAAACTGCGCTATCGCCTTTGAGGCTGACATCAAGTTGCAGGCCGCGCTGCAGGGCGATCGAACTCCTGCGCAGGTTCGCGATACGTTTGAGCTGGCCATAGATCAAGCTGCCTGACGCGGCATCGATACGCTCCTGGCCATAGTAGTTGCGATTGCCCGCATGCTCGGGACGACCGCGCATGAAGCCGGTTTCCGAGCCGTAGTAAATCACCGGAATCCCGCGCGCGGTGAACAGGAAATTGTGTGCGTCGATAAAGCCCTGATCCGTCGCGTTCAAGCGCGCCATATCGTGATTGTCGTAGAACGTGATCAATTCGTAGGGGTTGCGGTACGGGCCTTTTTCGAGAAACAGCCGGGGTCCGATCTGCGCGTAATCGCTGTGCGGGTGTTCGAACACTTCGGCGATTTCCTGCTTGAGCGGGAAATCCAGCACCGTGATCGCGCCGCCTTCGGCACGCGTGTAGGGCGCGATCTTGTTCGCGTCGTAGTCGAAATTTTCGCCGAACATGAAAAACCCGGGATGTTTCGCGCGGATGCGTGCGCTGAATTTCTTCCAGTAAGACGCCGGGGTCAGACCGATCGCGTCGATGCGGAAAGCGGCGGCACCCTGATCGATCCATTGCTCGTAGGCGGCGACGAAGTAATCGAGCGCGGCCGGATTGTTCTCGTCGATATTCGACAGCTGCGCGAGGATCGGCTTGGTCTTGTAGAACGCATGCAAGGGGTTGTGCGTTGGATCGAGTTTTTCCGGTGGCAGATTCTGCTGATCGGCAACCAGCTTGCCGTCGGCATCGTAGATTTTGCCGAACTGCGGCTGCAGCGCCGGCATCGTCCATGCCGGCGAGCCATGGTTGGCGACGATATCGAGCACGGTCTGCAGGCCCTTGTCGTGCATCTTGTGCGTGAACGCGGCGAAGTCGAGGCCAGCGCTCGGCAGATGTTCGTCGAGCTTGAAGAAGTTGTCGCTCCAGTAGCCGTGATAACCGGTCTTGCCGCGATCGGTCAGGCCGCTGCCCCAGGTCACCGGATCGCCGCCGGTAAAGGCTTCGTCGGGATTGTCGGTGATCGGCGTGATCCACACCGCGCCGAAACCCATGCCGCGGATGTAGTCGGCGTTGTCGAGCACGCCTTTGAAATCGCCGCCGAGATAGCCGATGTTGTCGGTCTCGCCATTCGGCCCGGCAATCGGGATGTCGAACGTGCGATGCGCGCCGCCCTGGTCGCGATAGTTGTTGCCCTTGTCGCCGTCGACGAAGCGATCGGTGACGACGAAATAGATCGCCTCGCTCGCGAACGGTTCGAGTGTGCCGTAGAACACGTCGGTGTCCGCTGGCGCCGCGGGTTTGAGTGCGGCCGCGCAGGCAGCAAGAGCCAGTGCGATGCCCAGCGTAATCAGTTTGCGCATGTCCCTTCCTAGCCTCACGACCGCATCAGGTCCGCTGCGGCGCCAGATGGATTGTCGGTTCTCTCACACTCAGTGTGCACAGACCCGCGACGATCAGACTGACACCGCCGATCAGCAACGCGTTGATGGGCGCATTGCCGAAAAAGGTCTTGAGCAGGAAACCCAGCACGCTGGCTGCGAGCAGCTGTGGAATCACGATAAAGAAATTGAAGATGCCCATATACACACCCATCTTCTCGGCCGGCACGCAGTCCGAGAGCAGGGCGTAGGGCAGGGACAGTATCGAGGCCCAGGCGAAACCGACGCCGACCATCGACAGCAGCAGCCAGTGCGGATCGCGGATCGCGAGGAACGAGATCAGGCCCACGCCGCCAAGCATGAGATTGACGAGATGCGAGATGCGCAGGCCGAAACGGCGCGTCATCGGCGGAATGACGATGGCGGCGAGCGCAGCGAACGCGTTGTACGCGGCGAACAGCACACCGACCCAGTTGGCGCCGTCGTTGTAGGCCGCACTCGAAGTATCCTTTGTACCAAAGTGTACTTCGGTCACCGCACTGGTCGTGTAGATCCACATCGCGAACAGCGCGAACCAGGAGAAGAACTGCACGATCGCGAGCTGGCGCATCGTCGCCGGCATGCCGTTGAGGTCGGTCACGATTTCGGTGAACAGGTTCTGCGCCGTGCTGAAACTGACCGCAAGCTGGATCAGGCCATAGGCCAGCATGCCGCCGGCCAGCAGATAAAGCTGCTTGTCGATGCCGCTGCGATACACCGCGATCAGCGCGGCGAGACCGAGCAAGGCCCAGATAAAGCCCACGCGGCGCGCGCGCGCGGACGGCAGCAGCGCGATCGGCGTCGGTGTCGCGTCGTCGAATGCGGCAAGCTCGTTGGGCGGGTATTCGCGTGTGGTGAAAATGGTCCATGCGATCGCGCCGAACAGGACCGCGGCGCCCGCGTAGAACGAATATTTCACCGTTGCGGGAATTGCGCCCGGCGCGGCGGTGTTGGCGACGCCGAAATGCGCAAGCAGATAGGGCAGCAGGCTGGCGACGACCGAACCCACGCCGATAAAGAAACTCTGCATCGCATAACCGCCAGCGCGTTGCGAGGTCGGCAACTGATCGCCGACGAAGGCGCGGAACGGCTCCATCGAAATATTGATCGAGGCATCGAGAATCCACAGCAGACCCGCGGCGATCCACAGCACGGGCGAGTTCGGCATCGCGATCAGGGCCAGCGTCGCCAGCAGTGCGCCGCACAGGAAATACGGCCGGCGCCGGCCGAGCACGTTCCAGGTGCGGTCGGAGTAGTAGCCGACGATAGGCTGCACAATCAGGCCGGTCAGTGGTGCGGCGATCCACAATGCCGGAATGTCGTCGACGCTCGCGCCGAGCGTCTGGAAGATGCGGCTCACGTTCGAGTTCTGCAGGGCGAAGCCGAACTGGATACCGAGAAATCCGAAACACATGTTCCAGATTTGCCAGAAGCTGAGCCGGGGTTTTGCGGTCATGTCGTTTTGCTCGTCAGATCGTCACTGCAGCGGCGCAATCTGCATTTCGGCATAGTCCGCCGCATTCACCGGGCCGCTCTCGCCGCCTTGCTCGCCGGTATA
>JAYTQX010000295.1:0-3176 GCA_043746455.1 Pseudomonadota bacterium | reverse complement strand
TCAAGGCCTTGGTTGGATACCCTTTCAGCTGGCCCAACTTGCTTCACCGTTGCTTCATTCGCGGCCGTCAGCTAGATGCAGCACATGGCGCCGAAGAGTCGTCGCTGGTCTTCTGATCCCGCTGGGGCGCGCGCGGCAGAAGCAGCATTCGCCACAAGGTCCACCACAGCGCTGGGACGCCAGCGGTGACAATTTGTCGGTCTGTCGCAAGCTCATGCGCCCACGTATGCCGCAATCTGAATCCCAGCGGGTGAACCAAGAGCGTATCGAGCTCCAGGATTAGGTCCTTGCCAAGGATGCGCTGAGCGTCACAAGCAAGACTAAGACACTGGATTCCTGCTTCCGCAGGAATGACGAGCTAGGGCAAAGACACTGGATTACACGCGGCTCCTGCCGCGTGCCCTGCGGGTCATTCGCTACGCGAATGTTCGCTTCGGCATCCATGCCTCCGCAGTCCGGCTTTCGCCGGAATGACGAGCAAGGCGCCGCACTGAATGACAGGCTTGGTTGTTGAAAGCCCGGCTCGTGCCGGCATGACGAGCAAAGCGAGAATCCGCCTGATGGCGTCGCGCGTTACTCGGAAGCGGCGCGTGACTGGATTCCGCGATAGATGAGATACGGCTCGGCATTGCCGTTGATGACGGCGTCGTCGACGACCACTTTGCTCACGTGTTCGAGCGAGGGCAGCTCATACATGGTTTCGAGCAGGACCTGTTCGAGGATCGTGCGCAGGCCGCGCGCGCCGGTCTTGCGCTTGAGCGCCCTGCGGGCGACGGCGAGCAGGGCGTCGTTGCGGAATTCGAGTTCGGCGCCTTCGATTTCGAACATGCGCTTGAACTGCTTGATGATCGCGTTCTTCGGCTCGGTGAGGATTTTCACCAAGGCCGATTCGTCGAGTTCCTCTAGCGTCGCGACCACCGGCAGGCGGCCGACGAATTCGGGAATCAGGCCGAACTTGACCAGATCCTCGGGTTCGACGTCGGCGAGCACCTTGCCGACGTTGGTGTGCCGGGTCTTGCTGCGGATTTCCGCAACGAATCCAATTCCGGTCGACTCCGAACGCTGCTGGATGATTTTTTCCAGACCCGCGAATGCGCCGCCGCAGATGAAAAGTATATTTTTGGTGTCGACCTGCAGGAATTCCTGCTGCGGATGCTTGCGCCCACCCTGCGGCGGCACTGAGGCGATCGTGCCTTCGATCAGCTTGAGCAGCGCCTGCTGGACGCCTTCGCCGGACACGTCGCGCGTGATCGATGGGTTCTCGCTCTTGCGCGAAATCTTGTCGATCTCATCGATGTAGACGATACCGGTCTGCGCTTTCTCGACGTCGTAGTCGCACTTCTGCAGCAGCTTCTGGATGATGTTCTCGACGTCCTCGCCCACGTAACCGGCTTCGGTCAGCGTGGTCGCGTCGGCGATCGTGAACGGCACATTGAGCAGACGCGCCAACGTTTCGGCCAGCAGCGTCTTGCCCGAGCCGGTCGGACCGATCAAAAGGATATTGGACTTCGCCAGTTCGACTTCGTCGTTGCGCTGACGTGCTTCGAGGCGCTTGTAGTGGTTGTAGACGGCGACGGCGAGGGTTTTCTTCGCGCGCGTCTGCCCGATCACGTACTGATCGAGCACATCCATGATTTCCTTCGGCTTCGGCAGATGGCTGCGTGCGCCAGCGGCCTTTTCCTCGAGTTCCTCGCGGATTATGTCGTTGCACAGCTCGACGCATTCGTCGCAAATGAACACGCTGGGGCCAGCGATCAGTTTGCGCACCTCGTGCTGACTTTTGCCGCAGAACGAGCAGTACAGAATCTTGTTGCTGTCGCCCGAGCGGCTCTGCCGGTCGTCACTCATGCCGAACCCCGGTTCCTTTACCAAAATATGTCACGTTGAAGAATAACACGCGTCGCACGCGAATGCAGCGGCATGACTGCTGTCCTGCCGTCATGCCGATTCGGGTTGCGCATGCTGCCTGAATAGCACTGCGAGCGCCGACGTTCCAAGAGGATCGGCGCGCGGATCAGCCCGTTTTAACCGACTCGGTCGGGCGCTTTTCGAGCACCGAATCGACCAGACCGTAGGCCTGGGCCTCGGCGGCGCTCATGAAATTGTCGCGATCGGCATCGCGCTCGACCTGTTCGATCGGCTTGCCCGTGTGCCGTGCGAGGATTTCATTCAGGCGCGACTTGATCGTGAGGATTTCCTTGGCATGGATCGCGATATCCGAGGCCTGCCCTTGAAACCCGCCGAGCGGCTGGTGGATCATCACGCGCGTGTTCGGCAGCGCATAGCGCTTGCCCTTGGCACCAGCCGCCAGCAGCAACGAGCCCATGCTTGCGGCTTGGCCGACGCAGATCGTGCTCACGTCGGGTTTGATGAACTGCATGGTGTCGTAGATCGCCATGCCGGCGGTGACCGAGCCGCCGGGAGAGTTGATGTAGATGTTGATGTCCTTGTCGGGGTTCTCCGATTCGAGGAACAGCAGCTGTGCGACGATCACATTGGCCATGTAGTCGTCGATCGGACCGACCATGAACACGACGCGTTCCTTGAGCAGGCGCGAATAGATATCGTAGGCGCGCTCGCCGCGCGAGGTCTGCTCGACCACCATCGGAACGAGGTTCAGATTGCGAATCGGTTCGATGCCGTAATTCATGTTTCGTTCTCCACAGAAAGTGCCGCGATTTTCAAGCAGGCCGCATCGCCTCGCTGAAACTCAAGGATTGCTCGCTCACCTTGGCGTGCTCGGCAATCCAGTCCGCGACCTGGTCTTCCATCACGCGGCTTTGCAGTCCGCTCATGAGTTGGGGATCGCGTTGGTAAAGTTCAACCACGCGCTCGGGTTCTTCGTACGTCGAAGCGAACGAAGCCAGTGTTTCGGCGACGCGACGGTTGTCCAGACGGATGTCGTTCTGCCGCGCAAGCTCGCCGACCAGCACGCCGGCAGCGACGCGACGACGCGCCATGTCCGCGAACACCTCGACACCCGGCGCGACCTGCCCCTGCTCGCGCGCCTGTTCCTGCGCCTGCTGCAGCAGTCCCTGCGCTTCGCGATCGACCATGCTTTGCGGCAGATCGAGCCCCGGATGCGCATCCACCAGTTTCCTGACGACTTCGTTCTTCAGGCGCACCGACAGCATGCCCTTCAATTCGCGTTCGAGGTTGGCGCGCACATCGGCGCG
>JAYTQX010000294.1:0-2266 GCA_043746455.1 Pseudomonadota bacterium | reverse complement strand
GCAAGATGAGGACAGCAGAAAAAGTGATGCTAGGATCAAGCGCATGGTGGTTCTCCGCGGATTGTGAGGACTTAGATGCGGCTGCGTGAGTGAGGGTTTAGATGAGATTGCCTTCTCCCATCGGGAGAAGGTGGCGCGCAGCGCCGGATGAGGGAGAGCCTTGCATGAACTAAGGCCAATATAGGCGACGAGGCCCTTCCCTCATCCGCCTGCGGCACCTTCTCCCGGTGGGAGAAGGCAAGCACAGGGACGAGCGATCAAAGCAGTCCGGCCTTGTCCTCGGCCTTGGCCCGCTCCCAATACGCGTCCTGTTCGTCCAGCGGTTTGCCTACCAGCGTCGTGCCATCGGCCGCGGCCAGTGCTTCCATGCGCCGGAAGCGGCGCTCGAATTTCGCGTTCGCGCCGCGCAAGGCCTGTGAAAAATCGACTTTGGCCAAGCGGGCGAGATTGACGCCGACGAACAGCACGTCGCCGATTTCGTCGGTGATGCGCGCGCGATTCGCGGCGGACGCCCGTGCGTCGTGCACGGGCGCACTGGCCGCAAGTTCGGCGCGCACCTCGTCGAGTTCTTCCTGCAGCTTGTCGAGCACGGGGCCGGGATCGCTCCAGTCGAAGCCGACGCTGGACGCGCGCTTCTGCAGCTTCAGCGCGCGCTGCCATTCGGGCAGACCGCGCGCGACGCCGGCCAGCGCACTCGTATCTTCCTCACCCCTGGCCGATCGTTCGCGACGCTTGTGTTCCTCCCAAGCGACAGTTTGCGCAGCCGCATTTTCAACCTTGACATTCTCAATTTCTTTCGCATTTCCACTTTCATCTGGAAACACGTGTGGATGGCGCTGGATCATTTTTGTGCAGATCGATTCGACCACGTCGGCGAAGCCGAAATGCCCGGCTTCTTCGGCCATGCGCGCATGCAACACGACTTGCAGCAATAGATCGCCGAGTTCGTCGCGCAGATCGGCATAGTTGCGCCGGTCGATCGCATCGGCGACTTCGTAGGCTTCCTCGATCGTGTACGGCGCGATCGTGTCGAATGTCTGCTGCACATCCCAGGGACAGCCGTGCTCGGGGTCGCGCAAGCTGGCCATGATGCGCAGCAAGTCATCGATGCCGCGACTCATGCCACAACCTCGCCGCGCAAGCAGCCGGCCCAGTCGACCGTGGCGTCGCCGAAGGCGAGGAAATCCGGATTGAGCAGCGATTCCTTGCCGTTGTAGCGCAAGCGCCTGCCATCGAGTGTGGTCACGCCACCGCCGGCCTGTTCGAGCACGCACTGGCCGGCCGCCGTGTCCCATTCGCTGGTCAGTCCGTAGCGGATATACAAGTCCGCAAGCCCCTGCGCAGCGCGGCAGAACTTGAGCGAGGAACCGAGCGCTACCAGCTCATGCGCGCCGAGCTTGGCCAGCGCGGCCAGCGTGCGCGGGTCGGCATGCGAGCGACTGCCCGCGACGACGAGCGGATCGGCGCGCCGGCGCGTGCGCAACGGTACTTTTTCACCACGTGCCGTTTCCAGATGCGCATGCCCGCCAATCCACGCGCAATACATCTCGTCGAGCACCGGCGCAAACACCATGCCGAGCGTTGTCTCGCCGTCTTCGATCAGGGCGATGTTCACGGTGAATTCGCCGTTGTGCTTGATGAATTCGCGCGTGCCGTCAAGCGGATCTACGAGAAAGTATCGCGACCAGCTGCGGCGCACGGACCAGGGAATCTCGTCGGCGGATTCTTCCGACAACACCGGAATCTGCGGCGCCAAGACATGCAGGCCATCGAGTATTGCGCAGTGCGCAGCGAGGTCGGCCGCAGTCAGCGGCGAGTTGTCGTCCTTGCGCTCGATCACGAAGTCGTCTTCGTAGATGCGCATGATCGCCTGCCCGGCCGTGCGTGCGATCGCGGCGCAGCCGCGCGCGAGCTCTTCGTAATCCGTTGTCATGTATCGCTCGAAATAATCAGGATCAAAATCTTTTCGCCGCTAAGGGCGCAAAAAAAGCAAATGAAAACAAAAAATACAGGAAATGGCTCAAGCTCTTCTTCGCGTCTTTTGCGTCCTTCGCGGCGAAATAGTTTTTTTGTTTTTTTAAACCTGCGGCTTGAAGCGGCCGGCCAGATATTCGCGCGCGATGAACAGCGCGGCGATCGAACGACCTTCGCTTACGTCATCTCGGCCAATCAAATTATGTAACTCGGAAAGCTTCCAGGGCACGACTTCCAGTTCTTCGGGTTCGTCGCCGATGAGCCGTTCCGGATACAGGTCGCGCGCGAGCAC
>JAYTQX010000293.1:0-3709 GCA_043746455.1 Pseudomonadota bacterium | reverse complement strand
GTGGCGCTCCACTGGCTCAGCAGATTGGCGACATCGATCGAGCCCAGGCCCGTAGCTTCGTCATAACCTGTGCCGACGAGGAAGCCTTGCAGTCCACCGGAAAGACCGGTCGGTCCCGGCGTGGAGTTGTTGCACAGACTCGGTATCGACACGGCGCAGCCGGACACGCCGCTGGAGCTGACGGTCACGTCGTGAAACACACCGTTGGCCGGATTGGCAGCCAGCGCATACAGAGTTGGATTGAGATTGCCTTGCGCCGCGCCGGTTTTCTGATTGAGCAGCGCAGCGATGCCGGCCATGCTCGGCGTCGATGCGGAGGTTCCGCCCGAGCCGAAGAAGCTGAAGCTGCCGCCGCTGACCACGCAGGACGCGGCTTCGGCGGCAAAGCAGGTGAAATAGCCCTCGCGCGTCGATGCGCCGAAGGATACGTCCGGCGTATAGCGCCCCTGGCTACCCGGCACGCCGGTGCCGGTCTGCCACGACGGCGTTGGAATGTAGGCGCTGACCCCGCCGCCGGTCGCCGCGAACTGCGTTTTGCCGCTGCTGTCGAGCGGATCGTTCCATGCGCCTTCCGGGATATAGCCGAGCGCGGACAGGAAATTGGTGCCGTTGCTCGCCGCCCAGTAAGTGGAAGGATTGGCTTGGTCGGCGAACTCGGTGCCGCCGACGCACGTAACATAGCCGGACGCGCACAGCGTATTGGTGCTGACGGTCTGGGTCGTGCTCGGCGTCGAATCGAGCGCCTCGCAGCCCGCCACGCCGCCGTCGCCCGAGGCGACGAACACCGAGATGCCTTCCATCGCCGCCTGCTTATAAAGTTGATCGAAACCGATGGTGGCGGAGGCTCCGTTATCGGACTCGCACGAGGAGAAACTGATACTCAGGATTTGCGCGGGCACCGGCATGGTGTCGATCGCGTATTCGATATCGATCACGATGCCGTCGGTCATCGCGGCGCCCGAGCCCGTGTCCGCGCTCGCAATCAATTTGAGCGTGGCGCCCGGCGCGACACTGCCTGCACGCTGCACATCGAGCGTCGCTTCGCTCTGATTGCTCACTGCAGCGCTTGGTTTGCTGCAAGTGTTGGTCGATCCGCTGGTGGTGCAAGTCGTGGCGGGTGGGCCTGGGTCGGTGCCAGCGGGTGGCACGATCACGATTGGAGTCGAGAAACTCACGCCCGCCAACGACATGAAATTGTTGTCGTCGGTGTCGTACACGCGCGTCTTGCTCACGATGGCGATAGTCTGCCCGCTGCCATCGATGCTCGACGCGGGCAGATCGTAGATCTTGGCGAAATCCGCGGGGAAGACATAGTAGGTGCACGACCCGCTCGCCGGGCAGTTGGTGAGGGCAGGTTGAGTCACTGGCGGCACAGCCGTCGCTTGCTGTGGCGCTGTCATATGGTGCGCAGGGCGATACTTGATCGTATGCAGGCCGGCGACGGACATCACGACGTCGGCAAGCGCGGTGGGGATCTGCGGATCGTCGACATTGGCGAGACGCGTCGCGTCGCCGACGGCATAGTTGTGCAGCGGCGTGGCGAATGCCTGCGCGACCGCGCCCGCAGCCCCGCTGAACGCGATGCGCGTGCGGCTGTTGGCGACGCTATCGACATGCAAGCCTTGCGAACTCAGCCACGCTGAGACGGCGTCGATATCGTGCTGGGAGGCGCCGAACCGTTCGCCGACTTCAACCGGCGTCAACCAACGATGGTAGTCCGGTGAAGCAGGGTCCTGCCGGTCCTTGAGCAATTGCTGGAACGCCTGCTCGCGTTCCGCAGTTCGGTTCAGTGTAAGGGTCAGATTTTGCAGTCGCAGGTCATCTGCTACGGCACCATGATCGTTCTGCGCACTGGCCCAGGCGACACGATGTCCGGACAGGGGACGGCGCTGGCCCGCCTCGACCTGCGTGGTCACCAGGTTGCGTGCTGCGGTCGGCGCTATCGACAGGGACTGCGCGCTGGCAAATGCGGCAACGCCGACACTCAGAATCAGCGTGCATGCCAGTTGGAGCAAGCCTGAACTGCGCGCGATCGCGGCGGTTGTTCGCCCGGGAAGATGCAATGCCGGGTTACGGCGGTTTTTTTTCATGGGGCCAACTCCGGCGGAGGTGAAATCGGATAGTCCCCCCATCGGCCATCCTGCGTGGACACCTGGATGATCGCGCCCGATATGCGGATTCTAAGCGAAACGGGCTTGCAAAACCGTTAAACCGCAGTCGGCAATGACGCGTCGCGCACGACGGTGTAGCGCGGCGGCGAGCGGTCGAGGAAACCGAGCGCATGACAATGGCCCATCACGTGCACGCCGGCGCGTTGCTGCTCATCGAGAATCTTGTTGCGCAGATCGACCGTGCGCGTCCAGTGCACTTTCGGGCGCTAGTGATGCTCGGCATGGTGGCCGTTGTACAGCCAGGTCCAATTGTATACTTTGTTGTAAGTGCTCACACCCCAGGCGATCGGTGCATCGGGATTGCCCTTGAAATGCTCGTAATAGCCGTTCAGCGACGACAGCGAATGGCCGAAATAATAAAGCGGAACGAGCGCGAGAAACGCGCGCCAGTCCCAGGTGAGGCAGATCAGATAGAGGCCGACGACGATATAGATTTCGCGCCAGATCCATTTCGCCTTGTCCGGAAATTTTTCCTTGACACGTTTGTAGACCTCGCCGATGTCGTCACGGAAGTAGCTGTAAAAAGTATACGTCCACGGACTTTCCGGCTTGCTGTCCTTGCCGTGGCGCCAGATCGACAAGGGGTCGATCGTGGTGCCGTCGGGCCCGATACGATCCATATTGCCGACATGATGGCGCAAGTGGACGTGGTGATAGAACTCCTGCGAAAAGCCGTCGGTGACCGAGAGAATCACGCTGTAGATGCGGTTGAGCATCGGCGACGAGAAGAACGGGTTGTGGATGAAATTGTGGCTGGTGGAGTTGATGCTCCACGAAATGCTGATGGAATAGGCCAACGACAGCGCGATCCACGGCGCCCACGGCAGGGCATGGAAGCCGAAGAACAGCAAAGCGACGAAGGCGAGGTGGCCCAGCCCCATGATCGTGGGGATCACATCCCACGGGATGTACGCAAAAAACGGAGTGCACGCGGACATAAGCGTGATGGCTAATTGGTACGACGGTTATCTTGCCGAAAAATATGTTGCACCGCGTTAAAGTGGCCTCAAACGGCCTTTGAGGGAACCTTAATGCCGCGGCAGGACAATGCCGCCGCAGGTTCGCAGAGGCCGATCCTGCCCCGCTCGGCATTGGCGAAAAAGGCCGAAAACGGCTACCCTGCGCAGCCTTTTGTTACAAGGAAACCTGTGTCCGGCTGGACCCTTCTTTGCGATTTCGACGGCACGATTTCCGTCGAAGACACGACCGACACCCTGCTTGAGCGCTTCGGCAAGCCGGGCTGGGAAGTGCTGGAAAACGATTGGCGCGCGGGCCGCATCAATTCGCACGACTGCATGGCCGGTCAGGTCGCCCTGCTCGACATGAGCCAGGCGGAACTCGATGCGTATCTGGCCGAGCGCGCGATCGACGCGGCTTTTCCTCAATTCGTCGCCGCCGCACAGGCGCAAAACCTGCCGATCGAGATTCTGAGCGACGGTCTGGATTATGCGATCCACAGCATTCTCTCGCACTACGATCTGGACTGGCTGCCGGTTACCGCCAATCGCCTGCAAGCGGTCGGCGAGCGCGAATGGCGC
>JAYTQX010000292.1:0-2746 GCA_043746455.1 Pseudomonadota bacterium | reverse complement strand
GATGTGCACCAGGGAGCAGCGACCGGCCGGCCGTGCCTGTTGCATCTGGATGTCGATGCGGAAAAACGCATCCGCGTCGGCGGCCGCGTCATCGAGTTGATGCGCGGCGAATTGGTACTCGACTAAGCGCACACAGCGAACAGGCTTTCCGTTTGCGTCCGCGTCGTTGACGAATGCGACCGTCAAGGCTTGGTGTCCGCGCCCGGCGCCGGGATCTTCAGTTTCACGCACAAGGCAGCGAAGCGCGGGTCGTTCTTGTAGGCGAGCAGGAAGGGCGTGACGAGCAATTGTGTCAGGCCGGAATCGCGGTCGGTGTAAGCGCGGTCGAGCCACTCGAACGCATGATCCGGATCCTTGCGCAGGGCGTAGACGGCGGCGATCTGGAACGGACCAGCGTCCGCATCGTGTTCGATGAGGAGCTCTAGCGCCGCGTCCGCCGCCGCCTGATCGCCGCTCGCCTGCTGCGCCAAGGCCAGCGCATAGTTGCGCCAGAAGCCTTCCGGTTCCCGCTGCGCGTCCCGCAGCGCCGCGTCTGCTTTGCCGCGCAGGAGGTCAATGGTGGTCAGGTAGACATATTGCCGGGATGCCGTCGGTTGCAGCTCGATCGACTTGCGCAGCGTGGCTTCGGCTTCGTCGTAGTGGCCGAGCGCGGTCAGCACGCGCGCGCGATTCAGATATCCGCCAATACGCAGCGGTTCGAGTGCGATCACTTGGCGGGACAAATCGGCGGCTGCCTCACGCTGGCCCTGAAACGCCAGCGCGTAGCTCAGTGCGTTCTTCGGGCTGGCGGCCGAGGGAGCCAGCGCCATTGCCTGGCGGAATTCGATTTCCGCCGCGGACACATCGAGATCGGCCGTGAGCAGCAACCAGCCCAGCGCCTCATGGGCCTGATCGAGATCGGGCGCCAGCGCCAACGCGGTCCGCGCGGCGCTGCGTGCCTTGGCATTGGCCGCGTCCGCACCGACCTTGTCGAGCCAGCTTGAGGCGAGCTGGCGCCAGGCGAAAGACAGTCCGGCGTAAGCCAGCGCGTAACGCGGATCGAGGCGGATCGCCTCGTCGTAATAGGAGATCGCTTTTCGGCAGTCCTCTTCCGTCAAACGGTTCAAATAAAAATTGCCCTGCAGCAGCGCATTGTAGGCGCCGAGATTGCCATCCGGTGGTTTGTCGCTGGACTCGGCGACCTTGCCGAGCAGGGTCGATTTCAATGCGCCGGCCACCGCGGTGGCGATCTCGCTCTGCACGGCGAAGACATCCTTGAGTTCGCGGTCGTAGGTTTGCGACCACAGTTGGCTGCCGTCGGCGGCGTTGATCAGCGATGCGACGATGCGCACCTGGTCGCCCAGCTTGCGCACGGTGCCTTCGAGCAGGGTGGCGACACCGAGCTTCAGGCCGATGGCGGTGCTGTCGTCCTGCTGCCTGCCGCGGAACTGGAACGACGAGTTGCGTCCGATCACCTTGAGGTCGTGCACCTGCCCGAGCGCGGAAATCAGTTCTTCCGACAGCCCGTCGGAGAAATAATCCTGTTGCGGATCGCCGCTTTCGTTGACCAGCGGCAGCACGGCGATGGATTTGGCAAGCGCGGCATCGGCATTCTTGTGCAGCACGAATTTGTCGGCGAGCAGTACGACGACGGCGAGCGCCAGCACCGCGATGATCCAGCGATCCAGCGTCTTGCCGGTCGAGCGCGTAATCGATGCGGACGGTGCGATGTCGCTTTCGCGCTTCAATCCCTCCGGCGTCAATTCGTAGAACCAGGAGAAGATCAAGGCGAACGGAAAGCCGACGATCACGGCAACCACAACCAGCCGCACCACCCAGTTGGCAATATCGAAAAACGGGAACACCTGGGTGGCGATCTGCACCAGCAACCATCCCGCGGCGGCATAGAACGCACCGACGCGCAGCACGTTGCGGCGTTTGAGTTCGGCGAAGAAATTGGGGTTGGGCATCAGAGGCGTATTTTGCCAGCATCTGCCGCTGGATTCTCGCTGGCTCCAACGGCATTCCACGATATACGGGGATTACAAGCTGGTTGGTCGCTGTTTCCTTCAAACTTGGTTGTATCCTCGGGCGCAGCGGCGCATCGCGAATTGCTGCGCCATCGATTTTCGATGAAACCGATCGGAGGAACCATGTCGTCTTGTCCACAATGCGGTGCAAAATTGACCCCCGGCGCGAGCGTTTGCCAGGCGTGCGGCAGCAGTGTGATCTTCACCCACGTCCCGCATCCGCATATCGCGCAACGCAAACATCACGGGGCTGTCATGCGCGCGGATCTGCGCCCGCATGACAATGCGATACAACGCTTCAACACCTTTGTTGCCTTGAAAATCACCGGCGCGGTCGGCACCATGTGGTGCGCCTACTTGTTTGCCGTTCTCGCATGCATCAGTCTCCCCGAAGCCGTCCGCGGCGGCACCGCCACTCTCATCGCATGGATCGCGCAGACCTTCCTGCAACTTGTGCTGCTGTCGATCATCATCGTCGGTCAGAAGGTGGACGGCGCGGCCTCGGACAAACGCGCGCTGGATACCTACAACGACGCCGAAGCCGTACTGCATGAAGCGATGCAGATACAGGAGCATCTGGCCGCGCAGGACAAGGTGTTGACCGAGCTGATCGGCGAACTGCGCCGCACGCGGCCGGCTTGAACGGTTGGTGGCTTTATATAGAGACAAAAAAACCCGCTTTTGCGGGTTTGTGGAGTTCTGCGGATCCCATTATTTGGTGCCGGGAGAGGACTCGA
>JAYTQX010000291.1:0-4764 GCA_043746455.1 Pseudomonadota bacterium | reverse complement strand
TGCTTGCAAGCGGATTCTCTCCGGCTGATTCAAATCCCGGCCAACCGAGCGCGTGACGTCGGATCAGCGCGCTAAGCGCGCGCACGTGCACCGCGCTGTCGTTCAGCGCGGGAATGTAGTCGAGCCGCTCGCCACCGGCGGCGAGAAACGTCTCGCGGTAGCGCAACGCGATTTCTTCCAGCGTTTCCAGACAGTCCACCGCGAAGCCCGGGCACAACACCTGCACGCGACGCACGTCATCGGCCGGCCAGCAGCGCAGCAATTCATCGGTGTACGGCTGCAGCCACGGTTCGCGGCCGACGCGCGATTGGAAACCAATGGCCATCTCGTCTTCGCTGAGTTCGAGGCGCTCGCGCAGCAGGCGCGCCGTGGTCTGGCAGTGATCGAAATACGGGTCGCCCGCATCCACGCAGCGCTGCGGCAGACCATGAAACGACAGCAGCAGGCGTTGCGCGCGGCCATGCTCGCGCCAGTGCTCGCGCACGCTGGTGGCCAGCGCATCGATATAGTTCGCATCGTCATGGTAGTCGTTGACGAAGCGCAGTTCCGGCGGCCAGCGCAGACGCGTCAGCGCCCTGGTCGCCGCGTCGAAGGCCGAACCGGTCGATGCGGCGGAGAATTGCGGATACAGCGGCAGCACCAGCAGCCGGCGCACACCAGCGGTCTGCAGCGCGGCGATCGCTGGTGCGAGCGCCGGCTCGCCGTAGCGCATCGCGAGTGCGACCCTCACCGGCGTTCCCTGGCGGATAAAATCTTCCTGCAAGGCTGCGGTCAAAGCCTCGCTTTGCACGCGCAACGGCGAGCCCTGCGGCGTCCAGATGCTTGCATACGCGCGCGCCGACCGCGCCGGGCGTATGCGCAGGATCACGCCGTGCAGGATCGGCCACCACAGCCAGCGCGGGGTTTCGATCACGCGCGGATCCGACAGGAATTCGGCGAGGTAGCGGCGCACCGCCGCCGTGGTCGGTGCTGCCGGCGTGCCAAGATTGACCAGCAGTACGCTGATCCCTGGTGGATGTGCAGATGCAGGTGGCGGCGCAGGGTTGGGCATGGCGAGGCGGTTTCCGGAATTGCGGGGCGGGCGCAGCGACTGCCGACCCAATATCTTGGGACCGTACCAGCGGCGAACCGCAAAGGCTGCTGCGGCAAAGCGAGGGCCGGTTCAGGCAGGAATCACCTGTCCATTAGCGTGTAAGGTCTTGTTTTTCCTAGGTGACATGGTACTATCGAGAGGTCGCGGCTTCGCCCGCCGCGACTGACGATTATCAAAACTATTATATAAAATTAAAGAGTGGTTCGATGTCGCTGCGTGCCCTCATCGCCGGGTTTTTGCTTGTCGTCGCCAGCACTCCCTCGAGTGCAGCGCCGATCGCCTATGGCGAATCCATCGCCACGGTCAACGGACAAAGTCAGGGCACACTCTACCGTATCGATCTTGCCACCCGCGTCGCCAACCTGATCGGGCCGGCAGGTCTGGTCGGCGGAGCATATACCTACAACGTGCGCGGCTTGAGCTTTGCCCCCGGCGGCCAGCTTTACGCGGTGTCCGAAGATCTCGCCGTCCTGCTGCAAATTAGCGCCACGACCGGCAAGGCGACCTTGATCGGCGCGCTGAATACGCCATCCAATGCCACGCAGGATCTGAGCCTGGCGTTCACCTGCGACGGCAAGGCCTGGCTGGCCTCCGGCACCACGGGTAATTTCTGGCAGGTCAACACGAGCACCGGTGCGACGACCCTGGTCGGCAACCTCGGCGGCACGATCACCGGTCTCGCAGCACAGGGCAACATCCTCTACGGCACCGGCAGCCAGGCCAACCAGAATCTGTACACGATCGATACGACCAACGCGAAAACCGCGCTGGTCGGCGCTTACGGCGGCACCACGGGAGCCGTACACACGATCAGTCCGGGTTTCGACAGCAGCGGTCAGCTGTGGGCGATTCTGGACAACAATCCCGGTTACAACACCAACACGATCGAGACATGGAGCAACCTCGCGCAAATCGACCCGGTCGGCGCGATGACCAAGCTTGGCACGATTACTGGCACGACCCTGGTCAGTGGCGTCGGCCTCATCGGCCTGGCAATCGCGCCGCCGGTCTGCGGTTCGGGTGTCGGCGATCCGGACGTCGGTGTGCCCCACCCGACTCCCGCGTTGTCGAGAACGGGTTTGCTGCTGCTCATGCTGTCGTTGATCGCGCTAGCCGGAGCCGGCATGCGGACGCGCCGCCGTTCGTGATCCCGTTTTCATCGCGTTCATGCCCGGCGCGGTACCTTCGAAACCCCTTCCAAGCAAGGACCGACGCCTTGAAATCGTGGCCATGTCTGCTTTTTATACTTTTTGCGGCGGCGCTGGCGCCAGGTGCGCGCGCGGGTGAGGCGGAAGTGCAGCGCGCCGAGAATGCGCTGCGTGTTCTGCGCGAAGTTCTGCAGGCGCCGGATCGGCGCGTGCCGACCGACATGATCGCCAACGCCTACGCGGTAGCGGTGATCCCTGACGTGATCAAGGCCGGCTTCGTGATCGGCGGGCGGCACGGGTTGGGTCTGATTTCGGTGAAGACCGACAACGGCACCTGGAGCAATCCGAGTTTCATCAGCATGTCCGGCGGCAGCATCGGCTTTCAGGTTGGCGTCTCGTCGACCGATGTGATTCTGGTATTCCGCACCCAGCGTGGCGTCGATTCGATCGTGCACGGCAAATTCACTCTCGGCGCGGACGCGTCCGCCGCCGCGGGCCCGGTCGGGCGTAGCGCGCAGGCTTCGACCGATGCGCAGCTCAAGGCAGAGATCTACTCCTACTCGCGTGCGCGCGGGCTGTTCGCCGGCGCGGCACTGGACGGCTCGGTCATCTCCATCGACAACGATGCGAACGCGGCGGTTTATGGGGAAGGCATCACGCCGCGGCGCATCTTCGCCGGCGGCGTCAGCAACGTGCCGAATGCGGTCGTCGACTTTCGCGACCGTCTGGAGGAGTATACTTCGCACTAGCTTGCGCGTCGCATGCCTGCAGCATCCTGTGCGCAAAGTGGTCGAACAGGTTACGGAGAGACGCAATGGGTAGCTGGAGTATTTGGCATTGGCTGGTCGTGCTGGCCATCGTGGCGCTGGTCTTCGGCACCAAGCGCCTGCGCAATATCGGCGAGGACGTCGGCGCGGCGATCAAGAGTTTCCGCAAGGGCATGGCCGACCCCGATGCCCAGACGCAGTTGAAAGCCGATCCGCCGGCGCAAGCCGCGAACAGCGAGAACAAGTCCGAGCGCGTCGACTCCAAGTAGGCAGCGACGGAGCGGCCGCATGTTCGACTTCAGTTTTGGCGAGATCGGCCTGGTCGCGGTCGTCGCCCTGCTTGTGCTCGGTCCCGAACGGCTGCCCAAGGTCGCGCGTACCGCAGGTGCGCTCGTGCGGCGCGCACGCTCAAGCTGGCAGAACGTGCGCGACGAGATCGAACGCGAGCTCGCGGCCGAGGACTTGAAGCGCAGCATTCAGGAAGCGCAACAGGTGGCTGCCGATCTGCGCGGCGAAGTCGCAAGCGCCTCGGCCGAGATCGAATCCTCCGCGGCCGATGTCGCGGCGACCAAAACGCCCGCCGGCGCGGACCCGGCCGACGAGAGTCACACGATCCGGCCCCCGGCTGGGACACACGATGAGCGACACTGATCCGGGCGCGGACGGCGAGCAGTCCTTCATCTCGCATCTGGTCGAATTGCGCGAACGTCTGCTCAAGGCGACGGCGGCGGTGCTGATCGTGCTCGTCGTGCTGATTCCGTTCGCCAATCGGCTCTATGGCTGGCTCGCCCTGCCCCTGATCGCGCATCTGCCACAGGGCGGCAGCATGATTGCGACCGAAGTCGTGTCGCCGTTCCTGACTCCGATCAAGCTTGCCTTCTTCGTCGCCTTGATGATCGCGATGCCGGTCGTGCTGTACCAGTTGTGGGCGTTCGTCGCGCCGGGCCTGTACAAGCACGAGAAAAAGCTGGCGACGCCGATTCTCGTTTCGGCGGTGATCCTGTTCTACATCGGCTGTGCGTTCGCCTATTTTCTGGTGCTGCCCGCGGTTGCGAAGTTCATGAGCGGGGTGGCGCCGACCGGCGTCGCGGTGATGCCGGATATCGGGCGCTATCTCGATTTTGCGCTGACGCTTTTCCTTGCTTTCGGCCTTTGCTTCGAGGTGCCGGTCGTGCTCGTGATTCTCGTCGTGGTCGGCATGGTCACGCCAGCGCAGCTGGCGGGCAGCCGGCGCTATGCGATCGTCGGTGCGTTTATCCTCGCCGCGATTTTCACTCCGCCGGATGTGCTTTCGCAAACCATGCTGGCGATACCGATGTGCCTGCTGTACGAGCTGGGCATCGTCGGCGCGCGCCTGGTGACGCGCACGCAGACCGAAGATCGTCCGGGTGCGAGCGGCGCCTGAAGCGACGCTTTTTTGCGCCGCAGCGTCGTGACGCAACCGGCCTTGTATCATTGTCACAAAATGCAAAGTGCTGCATTTGCACGTTTGCAATTCAAACGCGCGGGTATACAATGCGGCGGCAGTCCTGATTGCAACCAAACCCTATTCGGAGTGACTTATGGCAAAGAACGAAGAAACCCGCGACGCCAGCCTGCGCGTCTCCAAGAAAGTGCGCGATGCGTTGAAAGCCGCTGCCGCAAACGCGGGCCGCCCCCTGTACGATGTGACCAACGAAGCGATCAGCAATTTCCTCGCCAAGGCGCCTGCGGCGCGCAAGGCGAAGAAGTAAGCAACAGGCAACGCCAGAATTGT
>JAYTQX010000290.1:0-5386 GCA_043746455.1 Pseudomonadota bacterium | reverse complement strand
GTTGCTGGCGAATTAAGCCAATTGAACCTGGTCAGCCTGCATGCCTTTCTGACCCTGGATGGCAACGAAGCTTACCTTCTGGCCTTCCTGCAGGGTCTTGAAGCCGCTGCCCTGGATCGCGCGGAAATGCACGAACAGGTCGGGGCCGCTTTCCGGGGTGATAAAGCCAAAGCCCTTGGCGTCGTTGAACCACTTGACCGTACCGTTTTGACGATTCGACATTTTGAACACTCCAATAGTGACAAACAAACTCGCGCGGAACATCCGCGTCGAGACTGGTTGCAGGGAGTGAACGAAACGACAAGTCAGACGTAGCGGATCAACGAGTGATCAACCGCATCAGGCCACGATTCACGGTGACCCAGCTAAACACAGTGTTAACAGTTTATCCGTTATCCCACGGAAAAGCCACTTTAGCCCTGTTTCAGGCCGTTGCGGGGTCCCAAAGCGACCCGCCGTGGCGGGAATAAACACCCGCTCTGGCCGATCTAGTCGGTCGTAGGCGTCCTGCCACGACGACGAGGAATCGACATGAACATACGCGACCCAGCCGCACCGGACCATAACCCCTCCCGCCGCCAGGCGTTGAGCTGTCTCGCCGCATGGACCGGCGCCGCCGTGGTCTGGACAGTCGTCGGCGGCGTGCCGCGCGCGCTCGGCGCGACGACATCGGACAAAATCGCCGCCGCATCGAAGAACGCCCTGACCTTCGTGCAGATCAGCGATACGCACATCGGCTTTCACAAGGAAGCCAATCCGGATGTGGTCGGCTCGCTGCGTCGCGCGATCGCCGATATCAACGGCCTGCCGCAGAAGCCCGCGTTCGTCGTGCATACCGGCGATGTGAGCCACCTCTCCAAGCCGGAGGAATTCGGCCAGGCGAAAGATATCCTCCAGGAAATTCATGTCGATCGTGTGCATACGATTCCCGGCGAGCACGACACGATCGACGAGGGGCTTTCCGGCTACCTTAAATTCTTCGACCACGATGGCAAGGGCAGAGGCTGGTACAGCTTCGACCAGGGCGGCGTGCATGTCATCGGCCTGACCAATACGCTCAATTTCAAGATGGGCACAATGTCCGCGCTCGGCGACGAACAACTCGCCTGGCTGAAAACCGATCTCGCACACGTCTCGCATTCGACGCCGATCGTCGTGCTCGCGCATATTCCGATGTGGACGGTGTGGGAGCCCTGGGGCTGGGGCACGGCCGATTCCGCGGCCGCGCTCGCACTGCTGCGCCCCTACGGCTCGGTCACCGTGCTCAACGGCCATATCCATCAAGTGCTGCAGAAAGTCGAGGGCCACATCGCACTGCACACCGCGATGTCGCTCGCCTACCCGCTGCCGACGCCCGGCCAGGCAGGCTTTGGCGAACCCGGACCGGTCAAGGTGCCGGCGGGCGAACTCGGCAAGCTGCTCGGCACGCGCCAGTTGAGCGTGGTGCGCGGCCGGCACGAACTGGCGCTGATCGATATGCCGCTCGATCGCTGACCGCATACACATAATATAAGGACAACAGAATGAGCTACGCCTTGTCATACCCGGTGCGCGCGGTCGCCTTGCTCGGGCTGATCTGCGCAGCCTGCGTCGCGCCGGTAATTTTCGCGGCCGCCCCACCGGCATCGAGCGTCGAGATCACCAAGTTCGCCTTCACGCCGAAGGAAATCACGGTTGCACCGGGCGCGAAAATCGTCTGGACCAATCACGACGAAACCCCGCACACCGTGACCAGCGCCGACAAGACCTTCACCTCCAAGGCGCTGGATACCGACGATCGCTACGAGTATACTTTTACCAACGAAGGCGACTTCAGCTACTACTGCACCGTGCACCCGTTCATGACCGGCATCGTGCATGTACGCAGGCAGTAGTGTCTTCCCTTCTCCCGCCGGGAGAAGGTGGCGCGCAGCGCCGGATGAGGGTCCGATAGTGCACACTGTTTCGGCGACACCGAACCCTCACAGCCCCTCTCCCGACGGGAGAGGGGCTCAAGCAAGAGTGCTCAAGGCTGCTGAAAAATGACTACGGCAACCGCCCAGGCCTTCGTCGGCGATCTGGCTCTGCGTCATCTCGATGCAGCCTACAACCTCGGCCGCTGGCTGCTCGGCAACGAGCAGGATGCCGCCGATGCCGTGCACGACGCTTACCTGCGCGCCGCGCGTTCGGCCGACACCTACGCCGGCGGCAATGCGCGCGCGTGGTGGCTGGCAATCGTGCGCAATTGTTGTCTCGCGCGACTGTCCGCACGCGTTCGCGATCAGGGCAATATCGCGATCGACCAAAACGTTGAGACAGCGGACCGCTGGCTGCCGCGCAGCGAGGCGAGCGAGGTCGAGGATCGTGTCGACAATGCCCAGCGCCAGAGCCTGATCGTGCGCCAGTTGCGCAGCCTGCCGACGGAATTCCGCGAGGTATTGATCCTGCGCGAGATCGAGGAATTGTCCTATCGCGAAATCGCCGACGTGCTGCAGACGCCGATCGGTACGGTGATGTCGCGCCTCGCGCGCGGGCGCGCGTTGCTGCAGAAGGCGCTGGCTGCGCACGGTGTGCGCGCCGAAGTGGAGACTCCGCATGGACTGTAAGACCGCTCACGACTTGCTGCCGCTGTATTTCGACGGTGAACTCGACCGCGCCACGGGTCGCGAACTCGAGACGCATCTGGACGGCTGCGCCGAGTGCCGCGCCGCCTTGATCGAACTCGATGCGCTGCGCGGCAGCCTGCGCAGCGATGCGCCGCGCTATCCCGCGCCGACCGCACTGCGCGAGCGCATCCAGATGCAGATACCAAGACCTGCCGCCGACCGTGCGCGCAGAATCCGCAGCGTTTGGTTGCCAATCGCCGCATCGCTGGTGCTCGCGTTCGCTGCGGGCGCCATGCTGACGTCGATCTGGAACACGCCGAACCGCGGTGGCGAATCAACGGCCCGGCAAACGCAAAATGAGATCGTGCGCGATCTGTTCGCCAGCCATTGGCGTGCGCTCGCGGCGACATCGCCGGTCGATGTCGTCTCAACCGATCGGCACACGGTCAAACCGTGGTTCGCCGGCAAGGTCGCGCAGGCACCCGTGGTCCAGGATTTTGCCGATCAGGGTTTCACCCTCGTCGGCGGCAGGGTCGATTACATCGGTACGCAGCGTGTGCCCGTGCTTGTCTACCGTCACGGCCAGCACCTGATCGATGTATTCGTCATCGCGCAAGCCGATTCCGCCGCCATCGGCGCGCAGACGCAGTTGCAGGGCTATACGCTGGACAAGATTGCGCTGGGCGATCAGTCCGCCGCGATCGTGTCGGATATGGACCAGGCCGAGCTTGCACGGTTTGCGCAGCTGCTTGCTGCGGTGAAGTGAGTCAGTACGCGTTGCTGGGTCAGCCGCCCGGCGGCCCTTTGAGCTCGATCCTATTGCCTTCGGGGTCCGTGATGTAGATCGACGGTCCCTCGCCTTCGGCGCCGTATCGCGATTCCACGGGACCCGCCTCGACCCCGCAGGCTTCGAGCTGGCGTCGAATCGCAGCTGCATCGAACGGTTCCACCCGAAAGCAGAAGTGATCCAGATTGCGCCCTTCCCTGCCCGGCGCTGCGCCGCCGGCACTGCCTAGCTTGCCATCAACCGGCACAAGGTCGACCAGGGACCGGCCCGCGCGCAGTTGCACGAGACCGATCGCATCCTGGCGGCGCTCGACCGTGCACCCCAGCGCCTCGCAATAGAAGCGCACCATTCTGTCGAGGTCGACGACGCGCAATACCAGGTGATCGATTTCGCGAATGCGGATCATGGATCGATCAGACCTGCTCAGAGAACGAAGGGAATCAGCGCCCGCACACGCTCACAGTACGCCGGGTATGTCTCGCCGAACCGATCGCGCATCCAGCGTTCTTCGATGCGTAGTTTTCGCCAGAATGCCAGCGTTGCGAGCGCAACCGCCAGAACGCCGCGCCATTCACCATTGGCGATGGCTGAACCGATGAAGGCGAGCAGCAGGCCCGTGTAGATTGGGTGACGAGCCACGGCGTAAGGCCCGCTCGTCACCAGTTCATGATCCTGCTTGATGGTGACGGTGCCGCTCCAGTTTGTACCGAGGCAGCGGCGGGCCCAGACCGCAAAAGCCAGGCCGATGGCGGTCAGAATCGCCGCAACCGGAAACGTCCACGTTGCGACTGGGAGGAAGCGTTCGCGCAGGATGGGAAACGACAGGCCGGGCGCCGCGAAAAAAAGCACCGCGAGTACCAAAGGCGCGATGTGCGAAAACCGCGAGGACAAGGACTCATGGCGCAGCACCGGCTTGACGTTGCGCGAGGAGACCCACCAGTAGGCCGCCCACCCAAGCCACATGGCGGAAATGAGATTGCGGTATGGGTCAGACACATGCCTCCATAGCGCCAGACAGAGTCGACTTGATTACTTCGCCCATTCCCGCAGCCTACCCAGCCGCGCGCACCTTGAGCGTCGTGCCGTCGACGGCAATTACTTCGACGGTCGCGCCGGCCGGCAGGTCCGGGCCGGAGGCGAGCCAGGGCGAATCGCCGACGCGCACCTTGCCGCTGCCGTTGACGATGGCGCTGTCGAGCACATAGCGCTTGCCGATGAATTGTTCGGCGCGGCGATTGAGCAGCGGCTGATCGCTGGGACCGGCCGTAACCGGACGCACAAAGCGCCAGTAGCAGTAGCAGCTGACGATGGACAGCAGCACGAAAGCGACTGTCTGCGTGAGGAACGACAGGTCGGGCAGGATCAACAGCAGCACGCCGACCACCGCGGCGGCGATGCCGACCCAGAGCATGAAATAGCCCGGCATCATCAGTTCCGCCAGGATCAGGACCACTGCGAAAATCCACCAGCCGTAGTGCAACATGCAATTACTCCAAATGTATACTTTTGGGGAAAAACACCCCCTTCCGCCTATCGGCACCTTCCCCCGCTGCGCAGGGGAAGGGAAGAATGATGAAACATCAATTCAGATCCCTTCCTCCGCTTGCGGGGGAAGGTGCCGGCAGGCGGAAGGGGGCAAGGCATCAGATCAATCGCAATGCAATGCATCGCTCAGGCGGAATTGCCCGGCGGCGGCGCAGGCTGTTTCGGCAACGCCCTCGCGGCCTGCTGCTGTTCAATGCTCGACTTGGCCAGCTCGACGATGCCGGCGAGCGAACCCAGGATGCCGGTGGCTTCCATCGGCAGCAGCATGATTTTCTGGTTCGGTGCGCCGACCATCGCCTTCAACGCATCGACGTACTTGGTTGCGACGAAATAATTGATCGCATTGATGTCGCCGGCGCGGATCGCGTTGGACACCATCTCCGTCGCCTTCGCCTCGGCCTGCGCCGAACGCTCGCGCGCCTCGGCTTCGCGGAATGCGGCTTCACGCTTGCCTTCGGCGGCGAGGATC
>JAYTQX010000289.1:0-3143 GCA_043746455.1 Pseudomonadota bacterium | reverse complement strand
CCGCCTGTGAGTCTTCCGAGGCATAACTCAGGAATACGGCTCGATTCGACTCCATCATCGACGTTCGGTTCCCGTTCGATTGGAAGGGCTGGACTACCGCCGGTTGTGTAGACACTCAGTCTAGGCGAAATGCCGTCATGTCGATAGATGCTCGAATGTCTGTTGCGTTGACCGGTTGAACCCGCAGTCGATACCCGCCACTGACTTCGCGCTCATGTGTGCAGGATCACTCTACTCACAGGTGTAGTCGCCCGACGGACTCTTCTGACAAAAATCGGGCGGACCATAACGCTCCCAGACCGCGGTCAGCCCGAGGGTACGAACGTATTCGGGAAATTCGGGCCGGGTGCGAGCCTCGCGTCCATAGCTACTCCAGATGATACTCAACAATCCCGGATCGTTAGTGGTTGTGTGATCTTTGGTGATCGCCAGAGCGCGTGCTGGTGCTCCCATCCGAATCAAGGCGTAAGCCACAATGCCTGAGACTGTCTGCGGCTTGCCGGCGATATACTTATCGACCCAATCAAACGCAGTTGCGTGCGACGGCGCATCACCCAAAACACCGACCGCGAGCACATCCGCCGCACCATCGGGTAACGATGGGTCCAACGCCTTGAACGCGGTCGAGAGTTGCGCGATGGCATCGGCCTGCTTGCCACGATGCTGAGTCACGAAGGACAAGCCCAGTCCGGCAAACGCGAGTTTTGCGTCGGAGGCGCGCTGCAACAATTGCTCGGCCTTGACCATGTCTCCGTCGTAGGCGTAGCCCATTCCGCGCCAGAGCAGTGCATTGGGCATCATCGGATCAATGATCAGAAGTCGATCGAGCTCGACGTAGCCTTGCTTCACATACCCGTTGGTGACCAGTTCGAGTGCGTACCAGAGCACTGCAGTGGTATCGCTGGCGTCCAGCGCAATCGCTCGCTCAACCGCATCGCGTGCCTCTAGATAGCGCCGGTGATAGCTGAATGCGGTTCCCAGTGCTGCGTAAGGCTCGGCCAGCGTCGGGTCGAGCTCGCTGGCGCGGTGCGCATGCTCTTCAACTGATTTCAGCGCTAGCGCCGCGTCGACCTTTGTGTAGATGGGGGCTACGGACATAAGCGCAGCGAGCCGTGAATGTGCGCGCGCAAAGTTGGGATCGAGTTTCAGTGCCTGTTCGAGCTGCGCGATGGCGTCGTGAAAACGCGGGCCTTCACGACGATTGAAGATGCCGGAAGCCTGCAAGTACAGCGCGTAGGCTTCGGGGTTTGTCGTCGCCACGGGAACGAGGCGCTGTTGCGAATCGCCGAGCGTTACTTCCAGCTTCTCCGTAATTGCACGCCCGATGCGCTCTTGCAGCGCGAACACATCCGACAAGTCACCGTCATAGCTTTCCGACCAGAGATGGTAACCGTCCTCGGCCTGGATCAGCTGCGCCGTGATGCGCACCTTGTCGCCCTGCTTGCGCACCGAGCCTTCGAGCACATTTGCGACCGCGAGCGCCTTACCCACATTGCGCAAGTCCTCATTCTTGCCCTTGAAGAAAAACGACGACGTGCGTCCGGCCACTTTGAGATCCTTGACCTTGGCCAGGGCGTTGAGGATTTCCTCCGCCATGCCGTCGGAGAAATACTCCTGATCGTGACCGGGACTGAGGTCGGTGAACGGCAGTACCGCGATGGATTTGTGCGGGATCACCGAGGCAGTCGCTGGCAGCAAGGCTGCCTCCCCGGTCGCTGGAGGCGATGTTGCGCTCGCCGGCGCGAGTCGCCACAGAAGTGCACCGCCGATGGTCAGGAGCAAGGCGAGAATCAGCAGTTCCGTTCCCGTGATGCGCTGCGCGCCGCGTTCGCCGTGGTACCACGCCAGCACTGCTGTCACGAAAAAACCGACACCCAGCGCGACGGTGATGCCGCGACGCGCCGCGTCGGGCCAGGCAAACTGCTGGCCAACAATGTCCAGCACCTGAATGAGCGCGAACGCCGCTGCGATGTAGGCCAGAGCCCACTGAACGAGCTTGCGTTGTTTCAGGTGTTCGAAGAACTCGTCCACGCAGCATGCCCCCTGAAGGCTTGCATGGAGTCTAACGTATCTTCCCGAAAGCGGCCGCTCGCGACGGTCCGTTCTGGGGGTCGTGAGCTGAAGTTAGTGACCGACTGAGTTCGGCCATATCAGGTCCGCTATCGCGCGTCCGCTTTGGGTTGCCATCATTGATCCGAAGTGCCGTCATAGCTAGGAGGCGCGGCGCAGCAGGGCGCGCCAAGACCGATCGCGGCACGCCCGAGTGTCTTGACTGTCGGTGCGGGTGAGTCGTCGAAGACGGGTGCTGCGTAGCTTCCCACGGGTTCAATCCGGTAGTCGTGTTGTGCCATGGGTGTGAAGGTGAAGCGACCGCCTTCGGTCGTTTGGGACGGCTTGCCGTTATCGAAAATCTGCAGCATGCGTCCCTGCCACGGCGTGGCGAAACGCAATGGCGAGCCGTCTCCGCCGCGCAAGGTGAACGCCGTCAACTGTCCATCGACGGCCTCTACGTCAAGAGTTGCGCTCGCCTGCAGCGCCGTCGATCCGGCCATTGTCCAACCCGGAGGTATTGCCGGGGCGACGCGGATCAGTCCATCACTATCCTGCACGGCCAATACTTCGGATAGCGCGAGCGCCACCACCGCGGATTGCTCGATATAGAACTCGTCGGGTGCGCCAGGTACGAGGGCCGACATGCCGTTTGCAAACACCTGGTAGAGCTGCACCAGGTCAACGATCGCGCTGGCCACTTCTCCACCCAGTCCGAGCCTTGCGGCCTGGATCGGGTCCAGGCTCCAGTCGGCTGCGTGGGCAAACGGGCGCAGCGCGTAGGTGCGTTGAGCGATGCCGAAAAGTGGATTGTCTAGACCGATCACGGCGTACGGCCATACCGGCTCGAGGCCGATGTTTTCGCCATTGCGATATGGTGAGGCCGCTTCATAACTGGCCGCGATGACTTTGTCGGAAGGCAAAGCTTTGCTCGATGGCGAGGCGACAGCGAAAGCGTCCACCACGGGCAACGGCGGCGTCTTCGCCAGCGCATGCTGCAAGCGGGCCGCGAGATCCGCATCGCGCTGCAAAAGTTGGGCTGCAGCAATCGTGGCCGGATAGAGCGCCCGAATCGCGGCCAGATCGGTGCTCGG
>JAYTQX010000288.1:0-2038 GCA_043746455.1 Pseudomonadota bacterium | reverse complement strand
GAGCGGGTGGCTATTGTGCCATGCGCATCGCACCGGCATTGCCCAGCAGCATGGATTCAGCGCATAGCCAGTTGTTCGGCGCGTGCGATCATCTCGGCGAGTTGCGGCAGCACGGATTCGATTTCGGCCTGATGCCGCTTCCACTTGTCCGGATCGGGTTTGGAAACGGTGTAGCGCGCCAGCGGCAGGTTCGCATCGAGCGGGCGGTCCCAGACGAAATCGACCGCGGTGCACAGCCGCGCGACTTCGCTCGCCGGATCGGCGATCAGTGCGTCGTAGCGGGCAATGTGGACGCGATCGCCCGCGACTGCCGCCAGATCGTCGAGCAGGATGCGCGTGGTCGCCTGCCATTGCGCGGCGACGATCTCGTGCAGCGGTTTGCCGTTGAGGTCGCGCCAGCCCGGCGTCAACACCAGCGACCAGTCCGGACCGGTCCAGCCGGGCAGTCCCGGATAGGTGCGGAACCTGCCCGACAACCAGGCCTCGATCATGCTCGCGAGCACACTGCGCACGTCTCGATACAGATAGATGAAGTGCGCCTCGGGAAAGACGCGCGACAGGAACGGGATACGCAGCGAGTTCTTCGGCGTCTTCTCCAGCATGCGCACCGGAAATACCGTCGGCGGCTTTTTGTTGCGATCGATGAGAGCTTCGCGAAAGCGCAAACGCAGATTCGCCGCGATGTCGTTGCCGGCTGCGCCCGCGTCGAGACGATTCGACTCGAAGCCGCGCGCGGACGGACGCAGTGCGTTCATCCCTTCGATCAAGCCGTGGCTCTCATCGCCGATGGTGAACGCATTGGCGGCCTGCGCCAGCGTTTCGAACAGCAGGGTCGAACCGGAGCGTGGCGGCGAGACGATGAACACGGGCCGGTCGAATTCGGCGTCGCGCTTGATCTGCCCGGGTCGCTTGTCCGGGGCGTCGCGAGGTTCGCCGAAAATGACCGGCGCGGCCGCATCGTTGACGGCCGATCCGAGCACCATAACCATGGCCACGCGGTGAAAGTCGAGTTCATTGCGCAACATCAACTGCCCACGGAATTGGCGCATCTCGTCGATGAAGCCGTTGAGCAGGTTGCGGAAATCGGCGTGGCCTTGCTTCGCGTCGCCATAGTGCGACCACAGCGCCTGCCAACGCCGCATGAAGCGCATCGCCGCCTGCTGTGCATCCGGAATCGCGGGCTGCTGCGCGGCAAGCTCGCCGAACAGAAACGACAGGTGCGAGTGCACTTCCCACGGCGACATCACTGTCGGCGTATTCACCGACTCGAATTGCAATTCAGGCACTACGCCTGCGTGCGGCGGTACGTCCCGCGCAATCCAGTCTTGCGCGCTGACGTGGTGCGGTCGCGAGCGGGTCATATGCTCCCAGAAGACATCGCCGCCGACCGTATCGGCGACAAGATGGATACGTACGTCGTCGCCCTGATTGAGCACGCGATGCAGGCGCCATGTGTCGAAGATCCAGCATTCGCCCGCGGCCATGTTGATTTCCGCGTCGCCGCAGAAAAAGCGCACGCCAGGCTGGGTAACGATCGGCACGTGCACGCGCATGCGTTCGGCCCAGTAGTAGGCCTGGTCGATATGTGGGGTGACTTCGGCCTGACCCGACAGGCGCATCAGACGGGTGCGCCCCAGCACGGCGCCGAGCGAACCGAGGACCTGGTTCAAATAGGGAAAGCGCGCGAGCAGCGGCGTCGGCCGCATCGGCCCGACCAGACCGTCGTTGTCCGGGTCGCCGTCGACCGCGATCAGCGGCAGCGCCGAGTTGCCCGGAAAACCCTGCGGATGGGGGCGCCACTCGGATTCGTCGAGCGTGGCCAGCTCCGCCGCGAGCGCCTGCGCATCGAAGCGCAACGGCAACTGGATGAACGGAAACTGCAATCTCACGGTGCGCGGTCCCGCCCGGCATCGGCACGATCTGCGCCGGCGGCGAGATATACCTCGCCGCCTCGTTCGCGGAACTCGCGCGCCTTGTCGGCCATGCCCTGCGCCAATGCATCCGCCTCGTTGGCCACGCCCTTCTCCTTCGCGTAGTC
>JAYTQX010000287.1:0-3163 GCA_043746455.1 Pseudomonadota bacterium | reverse complement strand
TACCAGCGTCAGGTGTTTCCGCAAACCGTGCTCGGCAGCAAGGTCGACAAGGGCACGACCGTGTTCGAAACCGACGACGCGCGCCTGTGGCATGGCGGCGACGAGATCGCCGTGCTGTCGTTCAAGACCAAGATGCACACGATCGGCTCCGGCGTTATCGACGCGGTGCGGCGTGCGGTCGATGAGGCCGAACGCAATTTCAAAGCCATGGTGATCTGGCAGGATTCCGAGCCGTTCAGCGCAGGCGCCGACCTGGCCGGCGCGATGGTCGTACTGCAGGCCGGCAAGATCGCCGAGTTCGATGCCTTCGTCAATCGCTTCCAGCAGACCAGCATGCGCGTCAAGTTCTCGCTGGTGCCGGTGGTCGCCGCGGTGCGCGGCCTCGCGCTTGGCGGCGGCTGCGAATTGCAGATGCATTGCGCGCGCACGGTCGCGGCGCTGGAAAGCTACATCGGTCTGGTCGAAGCAGGCGTCGGCCTGCTGCCGGCCGGCGGCGGATTGAAGGAATTCGCGATCCGCGCCGCACAGAACGCGATCGGCGGCGATGTGTTCACCCAGCTGAAGAGTTCTTTCGAAACCGTCGCGATGGCGAAAGTCTCCGCAAGCGCACTCGAAGCCAAAGAACTGGGCCTGTTACGCCCGGGCGACGTGGTCGTATTCCACGCCGACGAATTGCTCTACGTGGCAAAAAACGAAGCGAACGCGTTGGCCGAGTCCGGTTACCGGCCGCCGCTGCCGGCGCGCCAGATCCCCGTCGCCGGCGATGTCGGCACGGCGACGCTGAAGGCCAGCCTGGTGAATATGCTGGAGGGCCGCTTTATCTCGCCGCACGACATGGAAATCGCCAGCCGCATCGCCGACACGCTATGCGGCGGCCAGATCGAACGCGGCTCGACCGTCGACGAACAATGGTTGCTCGACCTCGAACGCAACCACTTCGTCGCACTCGCGCAAATGCCGAAGACGCAGGAGCGCATTGCGTTTACGTTGAAGACGGGCAAGCCACTGAGGAATTGAACAGTGGGGAGTAGGAAGTAGGAAGTGGAAAAGGCCATTTGGCCCCACTCGCCTTCCCCACTCTCCACTTCCTACTCTCATCTCCAAAAAAGCATCGAGCACACAACCATGACCAAACAAGTCCAAGACGCCTACATCGTCGCCGCTGTGCGCACTCCAGTCGGCAAGGCCCCGCGTGGCGTGTTCCGCAACACACGCCCGGACGACATGCTGGCCTTCGCCATCGATGCCGCATTGTCCCGATTTCCACAAATCGACAAAGCGCGCATCGACGACGCGGTGATCGGCTGCGCCATGCCCGAGGCCGAGCAAGGCATGAACGTCGCGCGCATCGCGGTGCTCCTCGCCGGTTTGCCGAATGTCGTGTCGGCTGTGACCGTGAACCGCTTCTGCTCGTCCGGCCTGCAGGCCGTGGCGATGGCCGCCGACCGCATCAGCCTGGGCGAGGCCGACCTCATGATCGGCGGCGGCACCGAGAGCATGAGCATGGTGCCGATGATGGGTTACCACCCGGTGTTCAATCCGGCCATCTACGCCAACGAACATATCGGCATCGCCTACGGCATGGGCATCACCGCCGAGAAAGTTGCCGAGCAATGGCAGGTCACGCGCGAGCAGCAGGACGCCTTCGCAGTTGCCAGCCACGCCAAGGCGCTGGCCGCGATCGCCGCGGGCGAATTCGCCGACGAGATCGCGCCGTACACACTGGCCGATCACTATCCGAATCTGGCCACGCGCGGCACCGTCGACGACTCGCGCATTGTCAAGAACGACGAAGGCCCACGCGCCGGCACTACGCTCGACGCGCTGGCGAAATTGAAAACCGTATTCCGCGCGGGCGGCAGCGTCACCGCCGGCAATTCCTCACAGATGTCCGACGGCGCCGGCGCCGTGCTGCTCGCCAGCGAACAGGCGATCAAGGATTACAACCTCACACCGCTCGCCCGTTTTGTCGGCTTCGCCGTCGCCGGCGTGCCGCCCGAAATCATGGGCATCGGCCCCAAGGCCGCGATTCCGAAAGCGCTCAAGCAGACCGGCATCAAGCAGGACGACCTTGACTGGATCGAACTCAACGAAGCATTCGCAGCGCAAGCTCTTGCGGTGATCAAGGACCTCGGCCTCAATCCCGACAAGGTCAACCCGCTCGGCGGCGCGATTGCGCTCGGCCACCCGCTCGGCGCGACCGGCGCCGTGCGCATCGCCACCCTGGTCAACGGCCTGCGCCGGCGCAAACAGAAATACGGCATGGTGACCATGTGCATCGGCACCGGGATGGGCGCGGCGGGGGTGTTTGAGGCAGTGTAGTTATACCAAAGGACTTTTGATGTCTCTTGGCTCTACACAGCCGTCGCAGGCGATCTATTTTGAAGCGCCTGCGATTATGCTTGACACATCAGCGATCATATGGATTTCTGATGCTCGTGGGTTGCAAGGTTTAGACCTGCTTCTTTCAACTTTTGCCGTACTCATAACCAACACCAGCAATATACGAAACCGCTTTCGGTCCTCGCGAAATGGTATCGCCGGGACAAAAAAATGTTCTCGATAGATTGACATTTGAGGCACAGAAGGCATGGACGAATACACCTTATTCCTATGAAATTCTTCGCAGAGCTGGACAGATCAGAGCAGGCGCGATACACGTGATAAATCCCACGATAAATGAATGGGAATCATCGCGTAACCGCCTAGTCGCACGAATACAAACGGCTGGCGGGAATTACAGAAAAGGCAAGCTGAAACACTCTCTTGATTCCCTCATCTACTCCTGTGCCCGCAATAATTTAAGCCCGCTGTGCACAGAAAATATTGAGGATTTTGAAAAACTCAACGTGGCGGCGAACCGATCTTCGCATGATCATGCCATCCCATTGTTTACTACCCGGCAAGTATTTGACGCAGTCGATAATGACGTGCGTTACATTGCACCTCTGAGCTAGATCTAGGTGGAGCAATGCATGAAATGCGATGGCATCGGTGAGCGGCTTAGGTGTATTCAGTTGAGGGCTGTGATTCACCTCTTTTCGCCTGGATACTTTGCAAATCTGGTTGAGTCCCTAAACTGCTGTAAATCCGGTGGGAAGTAGCCACCGCTTCGTTTCGGTAAAGTGACGTTTGCGAAGACGATCACCGACCGAGGAGACGA
>JAYTQX010000286.1:0-10498 GCA_043746455.1 Pseudomonadota bacterium | reverse complement strand
AGGCCAAGGTCGCCCTGGCCCGCGGTCATCGCCAGATAGACATCGGCGAGCAACTGCGCATCGAGCAGCGCGCCGTGCAATTCGCGATGGCTGTTGTCGATATTCAGGCGTTTGCACAGGGCATCGAGACTGTTCTTCTGGCCCGGGTATTTCTCGCGCGCCAGGGCCAGGGTATCGAGTACCGTCGCGCGCTCGGCGACACGCGCGGGCAGATCCAGACGCGCTAGCTCCGCATCGAGAAAGCCGACGTCGAACGCCGCGTTGTGCATGATCAGTTCGGCGCCCTCGATGAAGCTGAGCAATTCGACCGCGATCTCGGCGAACAGGGGCTTGTCGAGCAGGAATTCGTCGCTGATGCCGCTGACCGCGCGTGCGCCCTCGTCGATCGCGCGTTCGGGATTCAGGTAACGATGAAATTCGCGCCCGGTCGGGCGGCGTTCGAGCAACTCGACGCAGCCGATCTCGACGATGCGATGGCCCTTGTTGACTTCCAGGCCCGTCGTTTCCGTATCCAGCACCACTTGTCTCACGCGCCGTTCTCCATCGTCCGCTTAGTCATTGCACGTTCCGCTTCTTCACGCGCGCGCTGGTCTACGCGCTCGTTTTCGGCGTGACCGGAATGACCGCGTGTCCAGTGCCACTCCACCCGATGCGCCGCGGTCGCGGCGAGCAGGCGTTCCCACAGGTCCTGGTTCTTGACCGGCTTGCGATCCGTGGTACGCCAGCCGTTCTGCTGCCAGCGCGCCACCCATTGTTCGATGCCCTGCTTCACGTACTGGGAATCCGTGGTCACGCGCACGTGCGTCGCCCGCCTGAGCGCTTCGAGCGCACCGATCGCCGCCATCAACTCCATGCGGTTGTTCGTGGTCTGGGCTTCGTGTCCACTTATCCACTTTTCCACAGTTTTATAGCGCAGCAATGCGGCCCAGCCGCCCGGGCCGGGATTGCCGAGGCAGGCGCCGTCGGTAAACGCATCGACCGTGTCGCTCATGCGCACTCTCGCCGCGCGCCGGGGGCGAGATGGGGATTGAGGGCAAGCTCGCGCGAATTGCGGCGCAGGCGCAACGGCGTCAACGCGCTGCGCTGCTTGCGCGCGAGTAGCAGCCAGCTGCCGGCGACACGTCCGAACAGCGGCGAACGCCATTCGTTGGAGTGCGCCGGTTCGTCCTCGCGCCGCGTCCACGGTGTGGCGGCACCGATAAAACGCGTTTGCAGGGTATCGATGCCGTGACGCGCGAATATTTCGCGGCAGCCCTGCGCCGATCCAGGGCGCAGTTGCAGATCCGTGCCGCGCGCCTTGCCCGCAAGCCACGGCCGCCACAGGCTCAGCGGATTGAAACCGAGCACCAGGGCCACGCCCTCCGGCGCAAGCACACGCGCGAGTTCGCCGGCGCAAGCGTCCGCATCGTCGATGCGTTCGAACACATGCTGGGCAATCACCAGCTTGCAGCTCTCGCTGACCAGGGGCAGTTCGTCGGGCGCACACTGCAACCGCCCACTGAACTGCCGCGAACTGTCCAGCGCAAGATCGATGATGTTGCCCAGCAGATGGCTCGGCAAGGCCGCGGGCGCGCTCGCATGCGCGCGCAGGAACAGGCCGAAGTTGCCGTAGACGCCGCCGAGAATCGGCGCGAGTGCCGTGAGCTCCTGCGCAAACAGGCGACGCACGGCGGCACTGGTGTAGAAGGAATTCGGATCGGTCGGCATGCGCTCGGGCGGTTGTCTTTGGAACCCGCGTAGTGTGTACGGATTGGGCCGGATGAACTAGACCGGGTCGCGGATTTGAAGCCGTTGAAGCGGTAACTGTTAAAAATACGTTAGCGCATTATGACTTATTAAGGGCAGCTTACGGGCAAGCTGATATAGTTTCCGCCAGTCGCCGGAATCAAGGCTACCCGTACATGAATCTTCAAGCATGTTGACTTGGGCGCGCGCCGTTGAGCCGCGCGGTACACGGGGCGACTGGCGGCTGGCCGCCTTCGCCGGCAGCTGTTCCACCTTGGGCTGCGCGTGCCTGCTGCTCGCAGCTTGCAGCGGCATCCCGCTGCGGGCGCCGACCGCGCAGGTGCATGCGCCCGCGCTGACTCCCGAACCTATCGCCGCCCCCGCTGTTTCTCTTGCGCCCTTGCCCGCCGCGCGCTTCCCGTCGCCATGGCAGCGCCTGCGCGATCGCTACGCGATGCCCGGCTGCGACTACAGCCCGATGGTGTCGCGTTTCGCCACCGCGATCGCGGCGAATCCACGGGATTTGAGCGCCGCGTTCAAGCAAGCGATGCCGTTCCTGCTCGTGGTCACCGATCAGATCGAAAAATACGACATGCCGGGCGAATTCGCCTTCCTGCCCTGGGTCGAAAGCAGCTATACGATGATTCCCGCCCGCGGCGACGGCGTGGCCGGCATGTGGCAACTCATGCCCAGGACCGCGCGCGAATTGGGCCTGCGCATCGACGCCGAATACGATGGACGTCTGGACGTCTATGCGTCCAGCCGCACCGCGCTGGTCCTGCTCAAGCAATACAAGGAGGAGTTCGGCGACTGGCGCCTGGCGAACATGGCATTCAACGCCGGCGAGAACGGCGTCAAGCAGGCGCTCGGCAACCGCCACAGCATCACGCCGGTGGAAATCGCGCGTCTGCGCCTGAACACGATTACCTATGAGCATCTGACCAAACTGCTTGCGCTGGCCTGTATCGTATCCGCGCCGGAACGGTTCCAGGTCGAATTGCCCGAGCCCGGCGCAGACGATGTTCCCGCCCTGCTCGAACTGTCCGCCCCGATCGATCTGCGTCTCGCCGCGCAACTGGCACACATGGATCTGGCGCAATTGCGGCGCTGGAATCCGGCCTATCTCAAGGCGCGCATGCCCGATGGCGGTCCGTTCCACCTGCTCGTGCCGGCGACGCGCCGCGCGGAGATCGAGCGCGTGCTCGGCATGTTGCCGCAATATGCGTGGCGCGACTGGCGCGAAACAAAGCTGCAACAGGCGCAAAGCGTGGATACACTCAGCATGGCCTACGACTTGGATGCGCGCGCGCTGGCAGCGATCAATGGCGTCGATGGTAGTGTCAGCCTGCCGGCGGGAGCAGGGGTACTGCTGCCCGCGCACGGCGGTGGTGGTCTTGTTGCCGTGGCAGCCGAGCCGTCTTCATCGGCGGCGCCAAGTACGTCAACGACGGGCGAAACGCAAGCCGGAACGTGCATGGTGCGTCCCGGTGACACAATCTGGGAGATCGCCCGCCGCTACAGCGTGCGCGTCGAGGATTTGCTGCAATGGAATCGACTTCCGCGCAACACGACTCTGCGGCTGGGACAGCGCCTGCTGCTCAGCAGGCCGCAATGAGAAAACCTGCGCCTAGGTTAGAATCGCTCGCTTTCGGCAACGCTCTCGGCGATGTCCCCTGCCTGCACTTTCAATCACCGGAGGATTCATGGGATTTCTGCAAGGCAAGCGCGCACTGATCACCGGCATCATCAGCCACCGCTCGATCGCCTGGGGTATCGCCAACGCGATGCATCGCGAAGGTGCGGAGCTGGCTTTCACCTACGTCAACGACAAGCTCAAACCGCGCGTCGACGAGGCCGCGAAAGCCTTCGGTTCGAGCATCGTGCTGCCGTGCGACGTCACCAGCGATGCGCAAATCGCCGCATTGTTTGACGCCTTGGGCAAGCACTGGGACGGTTTGGATATCCTCGTGCATTCGATCGGCTTCGCGCCCGGCGAGGCGCTCGCAGGAGGATTCCTCGACGGGCTCACGCGCGAGAACTTCGCCATCGCCCACGATATTTCCGCCTACAGCCTGCCCGCGCTCGCGAAGGGCGCGCGGCCGCTGATGATGGGACGCCGCGGTTCCATATTGACGCTCACCTATCTCGGCGCCACACGCGCGCTGGCGAATTACAACGTGATGGGACTGGCCAAGGCGAGCCTCGAGGCGTCGGTGCGCTATCTGGCTTTCAATCTTGGCCCGGAGGGCACGCGCGTCAACGCGATTTCCGCCGGCCCGATCAAGACCCTCGCCGCCGCCGGCATCGCCAACTTCCGCAAGATGCTCGACCACGTCGAACAGAACGCGCCACTGCGTCGCAGCGTGAGCATCGATGAAGTCGGCAACGCCGCCGCGTTCCTTTGCTCGGACCTCGCCTCGGGTATCACCGGCGAAGTTACTTATGTCGATGCGGGTTACAACACACTCGGCATGACGGGGATTTAGGGCTGAGGGCTGGAGAGCGACGGAGCAGCGACGCTTGATTTCAGCCCTCGCTACTCAGCCCTCAGCCCTGCTCTCGCTGCCTACTGCAGCCGATCTTCCGCAATATCGACTTTTGCGCCCTTGCGCAGGATATCGACGTAACCGCGGATGACGTCGTTGGCATAGCCCTGCGCGAGCTGGCTGCGCGCGGCTTCGCGCGTCTTCGCATCGAGCTTGGCCGGATCGGTATCCTTGACCAGCCTGAGTGCGGCCAAGGCGTAAGTATCGTTCGCCAAGGCGACTTCCGCATAGACGGGCTTGTCCGTCGATGCCGGGCGCGCGAGCTTGAACACGTCGGCGACGAGTTTGCCGTCGAGATTCGCCGCGTTGCGGCCGATATCCTTGGCTTCCTCGACCTTGAGTTTGAGCACGCCGGCAACCTGCTCCAGCGTCTCGCCTTTCTGCAGGCGCGCATACAGCGTGTCCGCCTGCTCCTTCGCCTGCTTGGCGATCTGCTCGTCGAGCAGTGCCTTGCGGATGTCTTCGCGCACGCTGTCGAGCGGCTTGGACGCGGATTTTTCGTGCTGGTCGACATGCACGATCACGATATGGTTCGGCCCAAGTTCGATCGGATCCGAGGTGTTGCCCTCGGTCAGCACCGCGTTGGAGAACGCTGCCTTGACGACGGCCATATTCGCGGCTACGCCGGTGGCGCCGCCCACGCGCGCGAACAGACCGGTCTTCTGCAGCGGCAGGCCCAGCGATTTGGCCGCCGCTTCGAGCGACGGATCCTTGTAGATCGCGTCGGTAAGCTTGCCGGAGATCTCGCTGTAACGCCGCTCGCGGTCGGTTTCCAGATACTGCTTGGTCAATTCCGGCTTCACTTCCTCGAACGAGCGCACCTTGCCATCGCGGACGTCGCGCAGATCGATGATGTGATAGCCCTCGGGCGACAGCACCGGATCGGAAATTTCGCCCTTCTTCAGCGCGAACAGGGCATTCTCGAACGCAGGATCGGTGACGCCTTTTTCCAGCCAGCCCAGATCGCCGCCTTGCGACTTGGAGCCGAGATCGTCGGACTTTTCCTTCGCCAGCGCGGCGAAGTCCTTGCCCGACTTGGCTTCGGCAGCGATCGCCTTGGCTTTCTCCAACGCCGCTTTCTGCGCATCGGCGTTCGCGTTCTTTTCGACCTTGACCAGGATATGCGACGCCAGACGCTGCTCCTGCGCGGTGAAGCGGGCCTTCTGTTCCTCATAGCGCTGCTTGAGCGCGGCTTCGTCGGGCGCAGCGTCGGTCTGCATCGTCGACGCGTCGAGTTCGACGTAGTCGAGCGAGACGCGCTCGGGCGTCAGGAACTCGCTGGCATGCGCCTTGTAGTAGGCGTCGATGTCGGCATCGGCGACCTTGATCCCGCTTGCGGCTGGCCGCTCGATCTTGATGTAGGCGAAATCGCGCGTCTGATCGCGCAGGCGCAGATAGGCACTTACCTGCGCATCGGTGACGACGCTGCTTTGCGCGAGTTCGGTGGCCAGCTGACGTGTCGAGATGTCCTTGCGGATCGAGTCTTCGAAGCCGGTGGGGGTCATGCCCGAAGTCTGCAGCAGCATGCGGTAGCGATCCTTGTCGAATTTGCCGTCCTGCTGGAACGCCGGGTAATTCAGGATCACTTCGCGAATCTGCGCGGGCGGCACCATCGTGCCCAGCTTCTCGTTCGCATTGACCAGCAATTGCTCGTTGACCATCTGCTCCAGCACTTCGCGCTTGCGCTCGGGCGTGTCGAACGTCGCCGCGTCGAATTGCTTGCCGAACATTTGCTGCATCTGCGTGCGATAGCGGTTGTAGCCTTCGCGGAACTGCTCCTGGCTGATCTCCTTGCCGTCGACCTTGGCGGCGAAGGTCTCGCTCTGCGGATTCATGTACGACTGGATACCGAAGAACCCGCCGAAAACGATCACGATGATGCCGAGAACGATCTTGGCGATGATGCCGGAAAATTTATCGTGCAATGTTTGCAGCATGAGACGTGCCGAATTTGATTCGCGACGGGATGTCGCGAAATGGATTGAAGATCGTTCGCAAGCAAAGCGCCGGGCGCTCACGCTCCACAAAAAGCAAAGGCGCCCTGCGGCGCCTTTACCCAATAATGGCGGAGTGGACGGGACTCGAACCCGCGACCCCCGGCGTGACAGGCCGGTATTCTAACCAGCTGAACTACCACTCCGCGCTTTCTTGAGAACCCGGGCGGGATTCCCTCCCGGGTTCCATGCCGATGTACCGCTTTGAGTGGTGCACCCGCATCGAGTTGGTGGGTGCTGAGGGTTTCGAACCCCCGACCCTCGCCTTGTAAGGGCGACGCTCTACCGCTGAGCTAAGCACCCGCAAAGGCTAAAGCCAGTTAGTTTAGAGCATCCTTCAATGCCTTGCCAGCCTTGAAAGCCGGGTTCTTCGAGGCCTTGATCTTGATCTGCTGACCGGTACGCGGATTGCGGCCGGTACGCGCGGCGCGCTTGCGCACGACGAACGTGCCGAAGCCGACCAACGCGACGCTGTCGCCTTTCTTCAACGCCTTCTTGACGACTTCGATGAAGCCCTCGACCGCCTTGCCGGCGTCGGCTTTGCTCAGATCGGCCGCATCGGCCACTGCAGCAACTAGTTCACCCTTATTCATTTATCTCTCTCCCGAACTTGGAATGGCGAGCGCTCGCCTTGGTAATCAAAATCATACGAAGCATTTGGAGCATGTGCCAAACACAATAACCCGCTTCGTCACCCCGCGACCAGTTTGGCTCATGTCGATAAGCGTGATCGCGGCGCGGACTTTATACCAGCCCCGGTCATCCCGCGCAACATCAAGCGTGACGCGCCTTTCCGCAGGTTTCACGAATCCGGCGCGATTGCGTTTTTGCCGGCAAATCGCTTGACAGCCTGGTGGAAAAATTGCAGAGCGCGGACGCCATGGCGCGCACCTTCGAATCAGTGCGGGCGCACCGTCGAACCGGCCGGCTCTTCGGCAACCGGTTCCTTGGTAGCATTTTGCGCATTTTCCACTTTTGCCAAATTTGGCGTAAGCGGACGTTCCAGCGCGATATCGAGCACCTCATCGATCCAGCGCACCGGCCTGATGCTCAGCGATTCGGTCACGTTCTTCGGAATTTCAGCAAGATCCTTCTCGTTTTCATCCGGAATGATCACGGTCTCGATGCCACCGCGATGTGCAGCTAACAGTTTTTCCTTGAGCCCGCCGATCGGCAGCACGCGGCCGCGCAGCGTGATCTCACCGGTCATCGCCACTTCCGAGCGCACCGGTACCTTGGTCAGGGCCGACACCAGTGCCGTGCACATGGCGATGCCCGCGCTCGGGCCGTCCTTAGGCGTGGCGCCCTCGGGGACGTGGATATGGATGTCGTATTTCTGGTGAAAGTCCGGATCGATGCCGAGCCGGTCGGTACGCGCACGTACGACCGAGAGCGCCGCGTGGATGGACTCCTGCATCACGTCGCCGAGCTGGCCGGTGTGAATCAGCTTGCCCTTGCCGGGCACCACCGTCGCCTCAATGCTGAGCAGATCGCCACCGACCTGGGTCCATGCGAGGCCAGTGACCAGGCCGACCTCATTCTGCAATTCCGCGCGCCCGAAGGTGAACTTGCGCACGCCCAAATAGTGCTCGAGGTTCTTGCTGCTGATATTGGCCTTGCCGCGTTTGGTTTTCTTGCCCTTGTTCTTGTCCGCGGCAAGGGTCAATTCCTTGACCACCTTGCGGCAGATCTTGGCGAGTTCGCGCTCGAGATTGCGCACGCCCGATTCGCGCGTGTAGTAACGGATCATGTCGCGCACCGCGGACTCGGCGACGTGGATTTCCTCCGCGCGCAGCCCATTCGCCTTGATCTGCTTGCTCATCAGGTAGCGCTGCGCGATATTGATCTTTTCTTCTTCCGTGTAACCGGGAATGCGGATCACTTCCATGCGATCGAGCAGCGGACTGGGAATGTTCAGCGAATTCGCGGTCGCGATGAACATGATTTCCGAAAGGTCGAAATCGACCTCGAGGTAGTGGTCGTTGAAGGTGTGATTCTGCTCCGGATCGAGCACCTCAAGCAGGGCCGAGGACGGATCGCCGCGGAAATCCATCGACATTTTGTCGATTTCATCGAGCACGAACAGAGGGTTCTTGGTGCCGATCTTGTTGAGGTTCTGGATCAACCTTCCGGGCATTGATCCAATATAAGTGCGGCGATGACCGCGAATCTCCGCCTCATCGCGCACGCCGCCGAGCGACATGCGCACGAACTTGCGCCCGGTCGCCTTGGCGATCGATTGCCCGAGCGAAGTCTTGCCCACCCCCGGCGGTCCGACCAGACACAAGATCGGCCCCTTCATTTTCTTCACGCGCTGCTGCACGGCGAGATACTCGACGATGCGCTCCTTGACCTTCTCCAGGCCGAAATGATCGAGGTCCAGCTGCTCTTCCGCCGCGCGCAGATTCCTGCGCACCTTGCTGCGCTTCTTCCACGGCACGCCGACCAGCCAGTCGATGTAGTTGCGCACCACGGTCGCTTCGGCCGACATCGGCGGCATCTGCTTCAACTTGTTGAGTTCCGCGCGCGCCTTCTTTTCGACCAGGGTTGGCATGCCCGACTTGTCGATCTTCTTGGTCAGGTCCTCGATCTCGTTCGGCGCTTCATCGCCCTCGCCCAACTCCTTCTGGATCGCCTTCATCTGTTCGTTGAGGTAATACTCGCGCTGGCTCTTCTCCATCTGCGACTTGACCCGCCCGCGGATGCGCTTCTCGATCTGCTGCACGTCGATTTCGCCATCGACGAAACCGATCAGCATTTCCAGACGATCGGCGACATCGGCGGTTTCCAGCACGCGCTGCTTATCCTGCAGGCGGATCGACAGATGCGCGGCAATCGTGTCGGCCAGGCGACTGGTGTCGTCGATACCCGACAGCGTGGTCAGCAGTTCAGGCGGAATCTTGCGGTTCAATTTCACGAACTGCTCGAACATCGACACCAGCGAGCGCGACACCACATCGACCTCGCGCGGCTCGCGCGTGTAGATCGAATCGAGCGCACGTGCATAGCCGGTCAGAACGCCGTCGCGCTCGGAAAAGTTCGTCACCTCGGCACGCATCACGCCCTCGACCAGCACCTTGATCGTGCCGTCGGGCAGCTTGAGCAATTGCAGCACGGTGGCTACGGTTCCAATCGAATACAGATCGCCGGTCTGCGGATCGTCCGTATCCGGACTGCGCTGCGCTACCAGCAGGATGCGCTTGTCCCCTTCCATTGCCATATCCAGCGCGCGCACGGATTTCTCGCGCCCGACGAACAGCGGAATCACCATATGCGGATACACGACAACGTCGCGCAGCGGCAATACCGGCAGTTCGTTGATGCTGGAGAGAGAACTCTGAACGGGATTTTCCATTTCGTTTCCTGAAAACAGATACGGCGCTTCGTCTTGCGATGATTGGGTTCTTGCAGCGTGAAGCTCCGCCGCTATCTCGTCAAGTGCGGACGATATGACAATTTGCAAGGTGACGCCGTTGACGCAGGCTGCGCTCTGCGATGCCCTTTAGCTCGTCATACCGGCGAAAGCAGGTATCCAGCGTCTTTGGCTTTGCGGTGCTTCAACAGCAGAGCTTCCACTCGCCTGCGGCGAGCGGGTCACTTTCTCTTCACCCGCCAGGAGAAAGTAACCAAAGAGAGGCCGCCCCCGATGCCACGCTCGCAGGGTGAAGCCCTGCGAGTGCGCGAGGTCACGGCGGGGTTCGCTTGATGGACATCCGTGTCCATTCGCGAATGGGCGCACATCGTGCGCGCCCTCCTGACGGACGATTCCGCCGTGCCCTCGCCGCGGCAAAGGGGGACCAAGATCAAGGGCAAAAGCAGTGCAGCGTCGCTTTTGGTCTGTCTTCGAGCATCGCGGGTAGATAAGCGCAGTCCAAGGATGGACGGGGTCGTGCAAGAAACGGCGCCTTTCGCGGTGCCGAGCATCGCAGCCGGAAGCTGGAGCAAGGCGCGCATGTTTGAGCATATGGATGTGCGAGTTCGCGCCGGCCCGCGTCCGCCGAGAAGCACAGGGCATTGTGCTGCGCTGACGCGCAGCACAACACCGCGTCAGGCGCCTAGCCTTTTGGTTGCTTTTGCGCAATGGCAAAAGTAACTCGCCCGCCGCAGGCGAGTGAAAGCCTTTGCTTAGACGCACTTGCGGCAACGTTCGCCAAAGGCAATGCTGGTGTACTGGCTGCCTTGGTCGCTGTGATGGATGACGTTGTCGGGCTTGCGTTGTGCGATCGCCATGTT
>JAYTQX010000285.1:0-1849 GCA_043746455.1 Pseudomonadota bacterium | reverse complement strand
GCGCTGCCGGCGCCACCGGCGATCGCGTTGTCTTCGAGGGTGACGAACGCAGTGTGCGCGCGCGCGAGATCAAGAATCAGCGCTTCGTCGAGCGGTTTGACAAAACGCATATTGACGACCGTTGCACCAAGCTCCTTGCCGACATCCAGCGCCGCAGTAAGCGGGCTGCCGAAGGCAAGGATGGCCAGATTCGCGCCGCGCAGCCGCATCTCGGCCTTGCCGATCGGCAACGGTTTGAGTTCGGTCTCGACTTTCGCCCCCGGACCCGTGCCGCGCGGATACCTGATCGCGGCTGGGCCATCGTGCAAAAATCCAGTTGTGAGCAAAGCGCGGCATTCGTTCTCGTCAGCCGGAGCGGCGACGAGTATGTTCGGAATGCAGCGCAAATAGGTCAGATCGAAACTGCCTGCGTGCGTCGCGCCGTCGGGGCCGACGACGCCGGCGCGGTCGATCGCGAAAGTGACGTCGAGATTCTGGATGGCGACGTCATGGATCGCCTGATCGTAAGCGCGTTGCAGAAACGTCGAGTAGATTGCGACTACGGGTTTGGCGCCTTCGCAGGCCATGCCCGCGGCCAGTGTCACCGCATGCTGTTCGGCGATGCCGACATCGAAATAGCGCTGCGGGAATTCCTTGGAGTAGCGCACGAGGCCGGAGCCTTCGCGCATTGCCGGCGTGATCGCGAGCAGGCGCTCGTCGGCGCGCGCCATATCGCAAAGCCAGTCGCCGAACACTTCGGTGTAGCTTAGCTTGCCTGGCGTTTTTTTCATCAGGCCCTTGATCGGATCGAACGGGCCGACCGCGTGGTATTCGATCTGTTCGCGCTCGGCCGGCGCGTAGCCTTTGCCCTTGGTCGTGATTATATGCAGCAGTTGCGGGCCTTTGAGTTCCTTCAAGGTTTTCAGCGCGTGCAGCAATTGCGGCAGATCGTGACCGTCGATCGGGCCGAAGTAGTGGAAGCCGAATTCCTCGAACAGGGTGCTTGGCACGAACATGCCCTTGGCGTGTTCCTCCCAGCGCTTGAAGAAGCGCCAGAGGAAGCCGTCGCGCTTCATGCGATTCTTCGCGCCCTCGCGCATTGCGTTTAGGGTGCGGCTGGTCATCAGACGCGCAAGCATCTTGGGCAGCGCGCCGACGTTTTCGCTGATCGACATCTGGTTGTCGTTGAGGATCACCAGCATGTCCGCATCGACATCGCCGCCATGATGCAGCGCTTCGTACGCGATACCGCCGGTGAGTCCGCCGTCGCCGATCACGGCCACGATTTTGCGCGCGTCGCCTTTGCGCTGCGCCGCGATCGCCATGCCCAGCGCGGCCGAGATTGAAGTCGACGAGTGGCCGACACCAAAGGTATCGAATGAGCTCTCGTCGCGGCGCGGAAATGGAGCGAGGCCATCTTTCTGCTTGATCGTCGAAATACGCTCGCGACGACCGGTGAGGATCTTGTGCGGATAGCACTGGTGGCCGACATCCCAGACGAGGCGATCGTCCGGCGTGTCGTAGAGATAATGCAATGCGACGGTCAGCTCGACCACGCCGAGGCCCGCGCCAAAGTGTCCGCCCGCGCCGGCGACCGATTCGATCAGGTATTGGCGCAGCTCGCGCGCGACCTCACCCAAGTCAGCCTCGTCGAACTTGCGCAGGTCGCTAGGGGAGTCGATGCGGGAAAGGCGCGGGTAGCGCGTGGAATCGATCATCAGGTTATATAAATCAAATGCTGGGCCAAGCACGCACCCGGTTGACCATTTTCGGCCAGTGCGCGGGTGCGAGCAAGCCGTCAGAGAGGCTCGCAAGTGGAAAATCAGGGCTTCAACGTAGGCAATGCGCGAACTCTGCGCGCTTTCGCTAG
>JAYTQX010000284.1:0-2338 GCA_043746455.1 Pseudomonadota bacterium | reverse complement strand
TCGGCTTGCCGTTCTCCACCACATTGGAGACGATCAGGATTTCCGGATAGCCCTCCAAATGAAACTGCTTGAGCACATGAATCTGCAGCGGCCCGAAACGACGGCTGAATGCGATCTGCTGCGCTGGCGTGATACGCAGATCGCGGAAGATCAACACATGGTGCTCGTTCAACGCATACCGGATACGCTCGATATCGTCCGCTGATGCCGCTTCGTCGAGCGTCAGTCCAAGCACCTCCGCGCCCAGGGCTTCGCCCAGCGGGCGCACAGCAAAGGCGGATGCGTGCAGGCCCGCAGATAAAATCATGGGGTGCGTTTCAGCGATTCCATATCGATCACGAAGCGATACTTCACATCGTTCTTGAGCAGACGCTCGTAGGCTTCGTTCACCGCCTGAATCGGCACCATTTCGACATCGCTGACGATGCCGTGTTCGGCGCAGAAGTCGAGCATCTCCTGGGTCTCCGCCATGCCGCCGATCGCCGAGCCTGCGATGCTGCGGCGGCCACCGATCAGGCTGGCGCCGGCGAGTGCGGGTTCGAGCGTGGTGAGCGCGCCGACCAGCACCATCGTGCCGTCGCGTTTGAGCAGTGCGGCGTAGGGATTGAGGTCGTGCCCGTTTGGAATCGTGTTGAGCAGAAAATCGAAACTGCGCGCGTGCGCCTTCATCGAGGCCTTGTCTTTCGACACCAGCACTTCGTCGGCGCCAAGACGCAGCGCATCGGCACCCTTCTCCGGCGAGGTCGTGATCATCACCGTGCGCGCGCCGAATGCCTTGGCGAACTTGATGCCCATATGCCCGAGGCCGCCGAGCCCGATCACGCCGACCTTCTGCCCCTTGCCGACTTGCCAATGGCGCAGCGGCGAATACGTGGTGATGCCCGCGCACAACAGCGGCGCGACGGCCTTCAGGTCGAGGCTCGCCGGGACCTTCACCGCGAAACGCTGATCGACCACGATCTGATCCGAATAGCCGCCGAAGGTCAGCTGCTTGCTGCCGCGCTCACGCGAGTTGTAGGTCAGGGTCGAGCCCTCTTCGCAATATTGTTCCAGGTCCTCGTTGCACGCCGAACACTGGCGGCAGGAATCGACCATGCAGCCGACGCCGACGAGATCGCCGATCCTGAGTTTTTTCACCTGCGCGCCGACAGCCGTGACGCGGCCAACGATCTCGTGCCCGGGCACCATCGGATACTGCGAATTGCTCCAGTCGTTGCGTGCCTGATGCAGATCGGAATGGCAGATGCCGCAATACAGAATCTCGATCTGCACATCCTGCGCACCGGGATCGCGGCGCTCAAACGAAAACGGTGCAAGTGGCGACTGCGCGTCGACTGCGGCATAGCCTTTGGCTTGAAACATGGGGAAATATCCTGATGGTGGGAGGATTCGGCGGCCTTGCGGCTCGCTGCACAATTATGCGCGTTGCGATTGCGTCGAAAAAGTCCGATTCTATGGACATCTTGTGCATGCGACGCAAATTCAAGTGCGCGAACAGCGCGACGTCGTCACAAAAGCAGTAACGCGGGAGGAAATCGTGCCCAAAATAGTATTGGCATCCGGGCTTGCACGCTGGCTGCGCGATGCGGGGTCGGCGCAGTCGGGAGAAACCGAGATCGGTGCCGCCGGCGCTTCGCTCGGCGACGCGCTGGAAAGCGCCTTCGCCCAGTATCCGCAGAAGCGCGGCTACGTCGTCGACGACCAGGGCGCCGTGCGCCACCATGTCGCGGTCTTCGTCGACGGCGTGGCGATCGCCGACAAGGCGCATTTGCAGGTGCCGGTGCGGCAAAGTACAGAAATATACATCATGCAGGCATTGTCCGGAGGCTGATCATGTCCGACCAGTTGCTGGTTTCCACCCGCAAGGGGTTGTTCTCGCTCGTGCGCCAACAAGGCCAGTGGCACATCGAGCGCACCGCGTTTCTTGGCGACAACGTCACCCTCGCCCACGTCGATGCGCGCGACGACGCCTGGTACGCCGCGCTCAATCTGGGCCATTTCGGTGTGAAGTTGCGACGCTCGACCGATCAGGGCAAAACCTGGGACGAAGTCGCGGTGCCGACATATGCCGCCGACGATACCGCGCCAACCGGCGACGGCAAGCCGCCCGCGCCGGCGACGCTGCGCCTGCTGTGGTCGTTGCAGAGCGGCGGCGCGGCGGAGCCCGGGCGGCTGTGGGCCGGCACGATTCCGGGCGGACTGTTCCGCTCCGACGACCGCGGCGAACATTGGCAGCTGATGCAATCGCTGTGGGATCGCCCCGAGCGCGCGAACTGGTTCGGCGGCGGCTATGATTTTCCCGGCATCCACTCGATCTGCGTCGATCCGCGCGATGCGC
>JAYTQX010000283.1:0-8805 GCA_043746455.1 Pseudomonadota bacterium | reverse complement strand
GGCCGCAATCAACAAGGTATACACGGGCAGACGCGCCGAGCAGGTCATCAGCGGCGCAACGAGGATCGTGGTCAACCGATCGCGTGGATCGGAAATGCTGCGCGTCGCCATGATGCCCGGAATCGCGCAGGCGAAACTCGACAGCAGCGGAATGAACGAGCGCCCGGTCAGTCCGGCCATGAACATCATGCGGTCGAGCAGAAACGCGGCGCGCGGCAAATAGCCGGATTCCTCGAGCGCAAGTATAAAAAGGAACAAAATCAAAATTTGCGGCAGGAACACCAGCACCGCGCCGAGCCCGGCGAACACGCCATCGACGAGCAGGCTGCGCAGCGCACCGAAGGGGAGCAACGCACCGAGCCCATTGCCCAACGCCGACACGCCCGCGCCGATGCCGTCGTGCAGCGGCGTCGCCCACGAGAACACGGCCTGAAAAATCAGGAACATCACGGCCGCGAGTATCCCCAGGCCAAACACCGGATGCAGGACGATGCGATCGAGTGCATCGTCGATCGCCGCCGTGCGCCGCGGCACGCTGACCGCGGACGCGAGCAGCGCGCGCACCTGCACGTGCAGGTCCGCCTCCGCACCCGGCGCCACCGGCGCCGGCGGCATCGCTGCATCGACCTGCGCGATCAGCGCCGCCGCGCCGCCGCGCTTGACCGCCACCGTGCCGACCACCGGCATGCCCAGCGCGCTCGACAGCGCGACGGTATCGACGCGGATACCGCGGCGCGCGGCCGCGTCCATCATGTTCAGGGCGAGCAGCATCGGCCGGCCGAGGCGCGCGAGTTCGAGCACGAAACGCAGATGCAGGCGCAGATTGGTGGCGTCGGCGACGCAGACGATCAGGTCGGGCACGGCCTCGTCTGGATGCCGGCCGGTGACGATATCGCGCGTGATCGCTTCGTCGGGACTCGCCGCAGCCAGGCTATAGGCACCGGGCAGATCCAGCACGCGCACGCTGCGCCCCGACGGCGCGGTGTAGTGGCCTTCCTTGCGCTCGATCGTTACGCCGGCGTAGTTGGCAACTTTCTGCCGCGTGCCGGTCAGCAGATTGAACAAGGCGGTCTTGCCGCAATTCGGATTGCCGACGAGGGCGATCTGGATGGCCGCGGCGGTCATTGTTCAGCCCTGCCCGTTCGTGCTGGCAAGGCGAACGCGTGCGGCCTCGGCGCGGCGCAGCGCGAAACGCGTGTAGCCGATCTGCACAAGCAGCGGGTCGGCGCCGAGCGGCCCGCGCGCGACCAGCCGCACCGGCTCGCCGGCGACGAAACCCAAATCGCGCAATCGTTGTGCGATCGCATCGTCGGGCCCGTTGTCGTCGACCTCCAGCACCACGGCGGAATCACCCTTGGCCAGCTCTGAAAGCAGCACGCTACAACCAATCTAAATAAGAATGGTTCGCATTATACTCTAGAATCGGCAGAGGCGGAATGGGCCAGCCGCCTGACTCAACCCGACTTGCGCAGAATGCACTTGGTGTGCGGGTTCACCACGCCCGCCACGGAGGCGTAGTCGAGCATCGCCGCGTAACTGAAGGCATGGTGGTTGCAGAGCAGATTGTTGTCGATCCTGGCTTGGGCATCGTTCGAGGTGATCCACATCGCCTTGGGCAGCGCCTGGAATCCGAGTCCGAGCGGCAGGCTTGGCGGCACGTGCGGTACGATGTCGAAAATATAATTGTACACTTTGTAGAGCGGCGCATCGTGGTCGACGCGCTCGACGAACTTGCGGTCTCCCGCGTGCGGCGATGCGATAAGGCACGCATCGACGGAGAACTGGCGCGGCGTGATCTGCGCCAGATCGCACAGCAGATAAGTGCCCAGTGCCGACCCCAGGCTGTGTCCGATAACGGTCAACGCCGCATTCGGCGGCAGCGCCGCGCCGATGCCGGCCGCACACGGCACACCGCCCTCGGCTTGTGCACGCAACAGCGTTCCGGCGCCGGCCGGGCTATAGCGCATGGACTGGTAGATCGAGAAAAAGCCCTGTTCCACCTGCCCTGCCAGCGGATGCGGCACGAGCAGACCTTCGATATTTTCCAGCCACTCGATCGCCGATTCAGTGCCGCGGACGACGGCGACATACTGGCTCGGCGCGGCGATCGAGTTTGCGAGGAACCCAAAATAGACGCGCTCGCCGAGTTGGATCGCCTGCGCGCTGAACAGCGCGTTCGCGGCCGTCAGATAGCCCACGATTCGCCAGGAATCACTCGCGCGGACATCCAGCGGCGGATTCAAGGCGTCGGCTTGACTGGGGTTGTACATGTCCTCCGCGTACATCGCCAACAGCGCGCGCTGCGCGGAAAGCGGATCGCTGATCGTGGCCATGTCTCCTCCTTCTGCAATCAGCTGTGAAGCCTGTTTGCCCGGGGCCGATCAGGTATCGTGTCTCACACCGGCGCGGACGAGCGGACTTGTCTGATGCACAACCTACACCACAACGCGAATCGATATCCGGTACTGCTTCTCAGCGTCGCCGCGCCCGGCGCGCTGATGCAGCTCGGGCAGAACTCGTAGGGCGGGAGGAGCGCAGCGTATCCCGCTTTCTTTGTTCCGATCGCGAACGGCGGGATGCGCCGCTTCGCGGCTTCTCCCGCCCCACCTTGCTTACAGAGTGCAATACCCGGGGGCGGCGCCGAGCCGTTGCAAGTGGATGTCATTGGTGTGCCCGGCATTCTCGCCAGCACTGAAAACGTAATGCAGCGTCGCATTCGTGCAGCTCAAAAACGCGACCGTCGCTGTTCCCACTTGTTTCGTCGTGATCACGGTTGCCGGGGTATTGGGCCTCACAAATGTGCCACCCGTCGTTTCAAAAATCCCGACGCTGGCGGTGTCGTCCGCAAACGACATCGGCCCCTGCAATGTATACCAGCGCTGACCCGCGCGCGCCGGAGGCGCAGCGTAAGTGAACCAACCACCAAAGAAGTAACCCCCATTCGCCAGCGGATTGACTTCGAAGGTAAATCCCTGACCACTCGTGGCCGGGTCGTACCATGCGCCACTCAGTCCGGCGGTGCTCCGTTGCGGAGCCGCCGGCGGCACGCTATCGGAGCAATTGATGTTCGGCATCAAGCGGACGAGATGAATGGAAATTTCTTCCGGGCCTATGAAGTGATTGATGTTGTCTCTGGCATCGAAGAGCATGTGATTACAGTCCTGCATCGCCACGTATGCGACCCCAACTCCAGCAGAGCTGACTTTTGGACCGGCGTCGAACCGCCCGAGCGCACCATTGGTTGCATAGACGCCGAGGCCCTTGCCATATTCGTTTGCACCTGGCGCGACACTTACGTCTGCGGCGCTTCCCTGAGCGGTGAGCCAAAACGGCGCGCCGTTGACGATCGCGGGGTTGGGCGGGAACATCGTATCCGTCGCGTACGTGAACCAGCCCACGAAATAAGAAGCCTCGCCACCGGGAGAGCCAGGCGGAATCACGTTGACCATCAGACCTTGTCCGGACTGGGCCGGGTCGTACCACGCGCCGGTAATGCCGGGTTGGGAGATCTGCGCCTCGCTGATCCAATAGTCGGCTGCCAGCGCGCTTTGAGCGATGTTCAGACCAACCAATGCGAGCACGCACAAAAGCCACGTGCGTCCAATGAACTTTGCCTTGCCTTCCTGATGCAACGACATGCCATTTCCTTTATGTGCCGAATGAGGCCGAGTCTACTCGCGCAAAGTTCGAACGCGGCAGGAATTGATCGGGTTCCGATTCGGAGTGCCCTTCAGCGCCGTTGGTTCAAAACTCGTTTACTGTGCAGCGTGCTGGCGCCGACGCAGGTCGGGCAGAAAAACGGTCAGCAGACCGATTACCGGCAAGAATGCGCATATCTGGTACACGTACTCGATGCCTTTGATATCGGCGAGTTCGCCGAGTACGGCCGCGGCGATGCCGCCCATGCCGAAGGCGAAGCCGAAGAACAGGCCGGCGACCATGCCGACCTTGCCCGGCAGAAGGTCCTGCGCATACACGAGGATCGCGGAAAACGCGGACGACAGAATCAGGCCGATGACCACGCTGAGCACGCTGGTCCAGAACAGGTTGGCGTGGGGCAACAGCAGGGTGAACGGCAGCACGCCGAGGATCGAGCCCCAGATGACGAGCTTGCGTCCGAAGCGATCGCCGACCGGGCCGCCAACGAAGGTGCCGAGCGCGACCGCGCCGAGAAAGTAGAACAAGTGGATTTGTGCGCTTTGTGTACTCAGCTGGAATTTTTCGATCAGATAGAACGTGTAGTAACTCGACAGGCTGATCAGATAGAAATACTTGGAGAAAATCAGCGCCAGCAGCACGGCGATCGCAATCGCGACCTGACGTCGCGGCAGCGCCGGGGCGGATGCGGCGGCGCTCCTGATCGTTTTTGGCTTGAGCGCGAGACGCGCGTACCAGGCACCGACGCGCGACAGCAGCACGATGCCGACCAGCGCGAGCAGCGACACCCAGGCGAGACTGCCCTGCCCGTGCGGCAGTATCACGAACGCGGCGAGCAACGGCCCAAGTGCCGAGCCGGTATTGCCGCCGACCTGGAAAAACGACTGCGCGAAACCGTGGCGTCCGCCGGAAGCGAGCCGCGCGATGCGCGAGGATTCCGGATGGAATATCGACGAGCCGGTACCAATCAGCGCCGCGGCGAGCAGCAACATTGAAAAGGTCCCCGCCTGCGACAGCAGCAGCACGCCGCACAGGGTGAAACCCATGCCGACCGGCAGCGAATAAGGTAGCGGTTTGCGGTCGGTGTAGGAGCCGACCAGCGGCTGCAGCAGCGAGGCGGTGATCTGATAGGTGAAGGTGAGCAGGCCGATCTGGCCGAAATCCAGCGCGTAACTGGTCTTCAGCATCGGATAGATCGACGGCAGCAGCGACTGGATCAGGTCGTTGAGGAAATGCGAAAAACTTACCGCACCGAGTACGCTCAACACGGTGGTGCGCGCGACGGATGCTTGCTCAGGCGCGACGCTGGCGGGCGTGTTATCGACAATCGTGGCGGGGTTGGCGCTCATCGGCGTTTCTCGATCCATTGGCGATTCCTGATGCGAAAGGATAGAATTTCACTGGCCTGCCCGCCGCCGCAGGCAGGTCAATGACCTATGAGAGTGGGCCAGAGCCATCTGCGCCCGCTGACCGCACTAAATCGTCATTCCGGCAGGGATTGCCGGAATGACGGGTCACGGGCGTGATGCCTCGATTACTCTGACCCCGGTTCAGATGTGGCCGCATGCGCAACGCCAATCCCGACGACTACGAAGCCACCCCGCGACCGATCATCTCCGTCGGCAACGACTACGCACCGGGTCCTGCACGCGGCTCGCATCGGCATCGCCGCAACCAGTTGCTGTACGGTGCGACCGGTCTGCTGATCGTCGGCACGAATCAGGGCCGCTGGGTGGTGCCGCCGCAGCGCGCGGTATGGATCCCGGCCGGCGTCTATCACGACGTCTATGCGGTCGGCCCGGTGACGACGCGCAGCATTTTTCTCGAACCCCGTGCGAGCGCGAAACTGCCGCAGCACTGCGAGGTGCTCGGCATCACGCCGCTGGCGCGCGCACTGCTGCTCGAAGCGGTCGATCTGCCGGCAAAATACGATGTGAACGGACGCGCCGGACTCATCATGCGCCTGTTGATCCGCGAGATCGAAACGCTGCCGGCGCTGCCGCTCAATGTCGCCTTGCCGACTTCGCCGAAGCTCGCCGCACGCTGCCGCGCGTTTCTCGACCGGCCGACGCCGCACGAAACGATCGACGCCTGGTGTGCCGCGTTGAATCTGAGCCGGCGCTCGTTCACGCGCGCGTTCCGCGAGGAAACCGGCATGAGTTTTTCCGCGTGGTGCCGCCAGGCCTGCGTCGTTGCCGCGCTGCCGCGTCTGGCCGCGGGCGAATCGGTCACCGCGATCGCGCTGGATTTCGGCTATGCGAATCCATCGGCGTTCACGCAGATGTTCAAGAGCATCACCGGCATGCCGCCGAGCGCGTACGCGACGGACAGTCTCTCAGGATCATCCGCCTCGCGCAGTGCGATACTGGCGCCGGCGCATCACGGTTGAATCATCCATGCGAATTCTCGTAGTTGAAGACGACGCCCTGGTGGCCGATGCGATGCATCGCGGCCTGACCCAGAGCGGGTTCGCGGTCGATCGCGTGGCCAATGCCGAGTTCGCCGAAGTCGCGATGCAGCAGGAGCATTTCGACCTGCTGCTGGTCGATCTGGGTTTGCCTGGCATGGACGGTTTCGAACTCGTGCGCCGTGTGCGCAGCGCGGGCAACAGTCTGCCGGTGCTGATCGTGACCGCGCGCGACGGTCTCGCCGATCGCGTCAACGCGCTCGATATCGGCGGCGACGACTATCTTGTGAAACCCTTTGCCGTGCCCGAGCTCGCCGCGCGCTGCCGCGCGCTGATCCGGCGCAGCAAGGCCGCGGGCAATCCACGGCTGACGATCGGCGAGCTGCATCTGGACCTGACTCGGCGCGAGGCGCGGGTGAACGGGCATGTGGCCGATCTGACCCCGCGCGAATGGGCCGTGCTCGAGTGCCTTGCCCTGCACGCCGGCCAGGTCGTGCGCAAGGAACGCCTGCAGCATGCGGTGGCCAGCTGGAGCGACGACATCACCACGAACGCGGTCGAAGTATACATTTCGCGGCTGCGCGGCAAGCTCGGCGAGAGCGTCTCAATCCGCACCGTGCGCGGACTCGGCTACCGGCTCGACGAGTCCTGAGAGCGCGCACCATGCCTACCGCTCCCGATCCGCGCGCGCCATCGATCCGCCGCCGCCTGCTGCTACTGCTGTCGGCCCCGCTCGCGCTGCTGCTCGCGCTCGGCGTGCTGGTCGATTACCTCTCCACGACCACGCCGCTGAACGCCGCGTATGACCAGGTGCTGGCCAGTTCGATCGTCGCAGTCGCGGCGCATCTGGACATCGGCGCGGACGGCAAGGTGAAATCGGAACTGTCCGATCAGGCGATCGCGGTGCTGCGCGCTGACAACGGCGACAAGATCTACTACCTCGTGCTCAATCCGCGCGGTGAGTTCGTCGCTGGCGACGAGGGGCTGCCGACCGCCGCGCCGGGCCGCGAGAATCCGTCGTTCGTCGATGCCGAATTCCACGCCGAACCGGTGCGCTCATCCACCTACCGGCTGGCCAACGCCGCCGGCGAAATATCGATCACCGTCGCTGAAACGACGAACAAGCGGCGCAGCGCGATGCACGCCATGCTGAGCTACATCGTCGCCAGCGATCTGCTGCAATTGCTCGCCACCTTGCTGCTGGTCTGGCTCGGCGTGCGCATTGGCCTGCGTCCGCTGCTCGATCTGCGCGACCAGATCGCGCAGCGCTCCGCACTCGATCTGGCCGCGCTCGACGAGACCGAGGTGCCAAGCGAAGTGCGGCCGCTCACGCATGCGTTGAACCGCCTGTTTTCCACGGTTGCGGCGGCGGCGAAGGCGCAACACCGCTTTCTCGCCGATGCCGCGCATCAATTGCGCACGCCGCTGGCGGGCCTGCAGGCGCAGCTGGAATTGCTCGTCGGCGATCCTGCCGTGGCGGACCCGGCCAGCGCGGCGCTGCGCGAACGCGTGACCCAGATCCATGCCGGCATGCAGCGGCTGGGCCACACTGCAAACCAGTTGCTCGCACTCGCGCGCGCCGAACCCGCGGCCAATCCGGCCGACGATTTCCGCTCTCTGCAATTGCAGACCCTCGCCGAGGATGCGGTAAGCGCGCATTTCGATCATGCCGTGAAGCGGCAGATCGACCTGGGTGTCGAAGCGGAGCCTGCGCAAGTGCGTGGCAGCGCATGGTTGTTGCGCGAACTCCTCGCCAACCTGATCAACAATGCGCTTACCTACACGCAGACGAACGGACGCGTGACCGTGCGCAGCGGAGTCGTTGACAAACTTGCTTCGCCAGCAACCGCAACCGCGTTTCTGGAAGTCGAAGACGACGGACCCGGCATCCCGCCGAACGAGCGCACGCGCGTACTCGAACGCTTCTACCGCGTGGCTGGCGGCGGCCACGACGGCAGCGGACTGGGCCTGGCGATCGTCGACGAAATCGCACGCGCGCATGGCGCCAGACTCGATATCTCGGTCGGCGCGGATGGACTGGGCACGCGCGTACGCGTCGAGTTTGCGGCCATCGCGCGAACCGTCCCCGGGTAATCCGCGCGCTGGCGTCCGGAATTTTTCCGATCCACGGCACATGACTGGCAACTGAAGCGATTGGCGGATTTCGCACAACCCTTACGGCATCGTCAGGTTATTGCAAGCTTCGCCCCGTTATTGTGGGCGCGTGGTGCAGGGACTCCCCGCGTCGCTACCCCCGACGTCTGCATCGCGACCCCAAACGGCCCGCTCTCCCCAGCGGGCCGTTTTTCTTGGGTACTTCGGCGATCATTGTGATCGCGAAAGGTCAAAAGTGCGCGGACGTGCCGCACTTTTCATTTCAGCGCCAAAGACAGCACGATCCCGGCCCACAACACCATGCCGACCCAGCCGTTGTTGCGGAATGCGGCGAAACAGGCGTCGCGCCAGCGGCTGCGCATGGTCCATAGCTGCCATGCGAACAACAGCGCGGCGACACCGAGACCGGCGAAATACGGCCAGTGCAGGTGACCGCGCTGCGCGACCAGCGCCATCGTGAGCAGGAAAGTAATCATGAGCACGCCGAGGATTGGCAAATCCGCGTCGCCGAACAGGATCGCCGTCGATTTGGCGCCAGCGTTCACGTCGTCGTCGCGATCGACCATCGCGTACTCGGTGTCGTAGATCGTCGAGAACAGGACGTTGGCCAGGAACAGCAGCCAGCA
>JAYTQX010000282.1:0-6719 GCA_043746455.1 Pseudomonadota bacterium | reverse complement strand
GCTTCGAACAGCAGACCAAGCTGTTCGCGATCTATGAAAAAATGCTGCGCAGCGTCGAATTCACCCTCGATGCCAACGCCAACGGCATCGGTATGCACGAGGTGGTGGAGACGAACCCGCTGAACTGAACGGCCGCGGGCTGCATGCCAGGCCCGCGGCGCGATCTCAGCTCTCGACCAGTTCCACCCCGTCCAGGCCCTCCGACAGGGTATGCGCATCGCCACCCTGGGCGAGCTTGATCTTCAGCCGCACTTCGTTGGAGGAGTCGGCGTAACGCAGCGCGTCCTCGTAGGAAATCTCGCCGGCCTGATACAGCTCGAACAGGCTCTGGTCGAAGGTCTTCATGCCGAGGTTGGTCGATTCCTTCATCACGTCCTTGATCTTGTGGATCTCACCCTTGCGGATGTAATCCTGTACCAGGGGCGTGCCGAGCAGCACCTCGACCGCGACACGGCGCGACTTGCCGTCCGGCCGCGGAATCAGCTGCTGGGCGATGACCGCCTTGAGGTTCATCGACAGATCCATGAACAACTGCGGATGGCGCTCCTGCGGGAAGAAATGCAGGATGCGTTCGATCGCCTGATTGGCGTTGTTCGCATGCAGCGTGCACAGACACAGGTGACCGGTCTCGGCGAACTTGACCGCGTAGTCCATCGTCTCGCGCGTGCGCACTTCGCCGATCAGTATCACATCCGGCGCCTGGCGCAGCGTGTTCTTCAGCGCGTTTTCCCAGGAGTCGGTATCGATGCCGAGTTCGCGCTGGGTGATGATGCAGCCGGCGTGCTGATGCGTGTATTCGATCGGGTCCTCGATCGTGATGATGTGTCCGGTCGAGTTCTGGTTGCGGTAACCGATCATTGAGGCGAGCGAGGTCGATTTGCCCGTGCCGGTCGCGCCGACGAACATGATGATGCCGCGCTTGGTCATCGACAGGGTCTTGATAATCAGCGGCAGGTTCAATTCCTCGATCGTCGGAATCTTCGCCTCGATCCGGCGCAACACCATGCCGACATAGTTGCGCTGGTAGAAACAGCTCACGCGGAAACGGCCGACTCCGACCAGAGCGATAGCGAACTGGCATTCGTGGGTTTTCTCGAACTCCTCGCGCTGCGCCGGCGTCATCACGTTGAGCACCATGTCGCGCGACTGCTGCGGAGTGAGCGGAGTCTGCGTCACCGGCGAAATGCGCCCGTTCACCTTGATCGACGGCGGCAGTCCCGCGGTGATGAACAGGTCGGACGCCTTCTTGTGCGCGACCAGTTTGAGATACGAACTGAAATCGAACTCGGCCATGACTTACCTCCGGCGCGAAGCCGCAATGTGCATGTTCATGTTAGCACCGGAAGCCGGGCGCATCTGTCTGCGTTGCCGCGCTGGCCGGCGTCCCGTTGGCTATCTTATTTGAAGATTTCCTTGTTCTTCGCATACACGCTTGCCTGCTGGCGGGTGACCTGACCACGCTTCACCAAGTCCTGCAGGCACTGATCCAGGGTCTGCATGCCAAACTGGCTGCCGGTCTGGATCGACGAATACATCTGCGCGACCTTGTCTTCGCGGATCAGATTGCGGATCGCCGGGATGCCGACCATGATTTCGTGCGCTGCGATGCGCCCGCCGCCGACTTTTTTCAGCAGCGACTGCGAAATCACCGCGCGCAGGCTCTCGGACAGCATCGAACGCACCATTGCTTTTTCGCCCGCGGGAAACACATCGATCACGCGGTCGATAGTCTTCGCCGCCGACGACGTGTGCAGAGTGGCGAACACCAGATGCCCGGTTTCCGCGGCCGTGAGCGCAAGACGGATCGTTTCCAGGTCGCGCATTTCTCCGACCAGGATGTAGTCGGGATCTTCGCGCAGCGCCGAACGCAAGGCCTCGCTGAAGCCGTGCGTATCGCGGTGCACTTCGCGCTGATTGATCAGGCATCGCTGCGCGGTGTGCACGAATTCGATCGGATCCTCGATCGTCAGGATGTGGCCGTATTCGTTCTTGTTGACGTGGTCGACCATGGCCGAGAGCGTCGTCGACTTGCCCGAACCGGTCGGCCCGGTGACCAGGATCAGGCCCTGCGGCTGGTCGATCAGTTCCTTGAAAATGCGCGGTGCGCCGAGATCCTCGAGCGACTGGATGTCCGAGGGAATCGTGCGGAATGCCGCGCCGGCGCCGCGGTTCTGGTTGAAGGCGTTGACGCGAAAGCGCGCCAGACCCGGAATTTCGAAGGAGAAGTCGGTTTCCAGGAATTCCTCGAAATCGCGGCGTTGTTTGTCCGACATGATGTCGTAAACCAGCGCGTGCACCTGTTTGTGCTCGAGCGCCGGAATGTTGATGCGGCGTACGTCGCCATCGACGCGGATCATCGGCGGCAGCCCGGCCGAAAGGTGCAGGTCCGAGGCCTTGTTCTTGACCGAAAACGCCAGCAGTTCGGCGATATCCATGCGCTACCTCCCCTTGGTGAAGACAGGACGATGGTGGAGTGCGGCACCAGCCGCGATAATCCTTCCCCAGACGAATAGGAGTATAGCGCGAGCGCTTCGTAGCAATGCAAACTATCCATATGGAATCTTTCGACAATTATCGACGGTTGTGTGATCGCGTCGACGCTGCCGCGCAACGTGTCGGCCACGCCGTACGCCTGCTGGCGGTCAGCAAGATGCAACCCGCCGCCGCGGTGCGCGCGGTCGCCGCGCGCGGTCAGACGGCGTTCGGCGAAAACTACGTGCAGGAAGGCCTGAAAAAACAGCGTGAACTCGCCGACCTGCATCTGGAGTGGCACGCGATCGGGCCGCTGCAATCGAACAAATGCCGCGAGATCGCCGCCCATTTCGACTGGCTGCAGAGCCTGGACCGCGCCAAGTTGATCGAGCCTCTGAACCGCGCTCGTGCGGACGCCGCTACGCCGCTTCAGGTACTAATCCAGGTCAATATCGACGATGAAGCGAGCAAATCCGGGTGCGCGCCAGGCCAAATCGACGCCTTGGCTGCGCAAATCTCGGCCGCGCCGCGTCTCGCCCTGCGTGGGCTGATGGCGATTCCCGCACCTGGCGATCCGCGCCGGCTGCGTGCCGCGTTTGCGCGCATGCGCGATCTTTACCTCAAGCTCCGCGTCGAGCGATCTGAGGTCGACACCCTGTCGATGGGCATGTCCGCGGACTTTGAGACGGCCATCGCCGAAGGCGCGACCCTGGTGCGCATCGGCTCGGCTCTGTTCGGTGCACGCCGCTGATATACTCGCGTTTGCGTCAACCGGGGTAGTTGGACGGGTCGATCGCGCTTTGCATGTTGCAGCCACGCGGCCCGGCACCGCCTTCACGTATGAGTAACCCTGCTCGTCTTCGATTACGCAGCGCCTGGGCCTTGAATGGATTGCTAGGTATCGCGGCGTCGCTTTGTGCGCCGCTCATCGCTCAATGCGCCGGCTTGGCCACCTCAGCCGAATACATTATCGGCTTCGTGCGCTACGTGCATTGGGATCGCGAAGACCAAGCCGATGCCTGGCAAATCTGCGTCGCCACGCGCGCACCGCTCGATTCCAACCGTGCTTACGCCGGCCAGATGGTGCGCGGCAAGCGCTTCGCCGTTCGCCGCGTCGCTTACAACGATGACATCGCGACCTGCCACGTGCTTGATCTTACCGGCGCCGACGCGGCCAGCGCGGCCGTCCTGCTGCAGAAGGCGCAGCGCTTGCCGATCCTCACAGTCGGTCGCGGCTCGAACTTCTGCAGCTCGAGCGGGGTCCTGTGTCTGCGGCTCGGCGACCCCGAGCAGAAATTCGAGATCAACTTGAGTGCGGTGAAAGAGTCGGGCCTGAATGTCAGCGCGCGCCTGCTGATGCTTGGATCGAGCCGCTTCGGTGTGACGGAGGGGCCGTGAGCGCGCAGCAGCCGATCGCCGACCGGGCGACCACCTCCGCTACGCATATCGGACGAGCGCTGCTGCTCGTTTCCACGCTGTCGATCGTGATGGTAAGCGTGGGCGCGTTCTTCGTCAGCTATCACTTTCTGCACGAGCAGATGCAACAGCATTTGCGCACGCTGGTCGCGTTCACGGCGAACGAGAGTGTCGCCGCGCTGGACTTTCGCGACGCGGAAGTTGCCGCCGAGATTCTGCGCGCAATCCCCGAACCGGAAGGCATCACCCTGGCCGAGATGCGCGACGCCTCCGGCAATCTGCTTGCGCAGATGCGCGCCCCGCGCGACGACCTCAGCGCACGCCTGGCGTCGCGCCTGGGCGGCGACCGGCTGTCGCAAGACGTCTTCGCCGACGGCAGACGTCTGGGCAGCGTGACGATCCAGGGCGGCAACGGCCCGTTGCTGCGCGCACTGGCGGGCCTGCTCGGCTGGTGCATCCTGGTGATGCTGGCGGTCGCCGTGATCTCGTTTTCGATCGCGCGCCGTCACACACATCGCATCACCCAGCCGATTCTCGAGCTGCGCAGCATCGTGCAGCGCCTTATTCAGCATCGCGACTTCAACCAGCGCGCACCGCCGTCGAACCTGACCGAGGTCGAGGAGCTGCGCAAGGAATTCAACACCCTGCTCGATGAAATCCGCCTGCGCGATCACCTGCTGACGCGCACCAACGCCGCGCTGGAGCGGGTCGCCTATGTCGATACGCTTACCGGCCTGCCCAACCGCGCGATGTTCGAGCAATCGCTGGCGCGCATCGTCGAGACTTGCGCACAGGCGCGCGCGCGCGCGGCGCTGTTCTATCTCGACATCGACGCGTTCAAGACGGTCAACGACACCTTCGGTCATGCCGCCGGCGATGCCCTGCTCGGCGAAATCGGTCTGCGCCTGCGCGACTGGCAGGCCGGCGAATCGGTGGCGGCGCGTATCGGCGGCGACGAATTCGTCGTGCTGGTGTCGCCACTGCACTCCGAAGAGGACGCCGCCAGACTCGGCGCCGAATTGCAGAAACTCCTCGACGCACCCGTGCGCATGAATGGGCAGATGCTGCATCCGGGCATCAGCGTGGGCTATGCGATCTACCCCGACATGGCCAATGAGATCGAAGAACTGATCAAACTCGCCGACCAGTCGATGTACCGCGCCAAGGACCAGCGCTATCTGCAAAACCAGATCACACGCTGGGGTGCGGTCGCGCACAAAGCAGCTGGCACATCCAGCGCGCCGGCTTCGGGTTAAACTATCCGGCGGTGCCCAAGGGCCGCACGCGGAAGCGTGCGCAGCGTAAGTTGCGTGCCGAAAATCACAACTCGCGCCAATCCAATGAGAGCTGGACCATGACCGGACCGGGGACTGCAAACGTCGACGCACAGCCGCGCATCTGCTTTATCGGCGGCGGCAATATGGCGCGCAGCCTGATTGGCGGCCTGGTGCACGCCGGCACGGCCGCGGCGCAGATCGACGTGGCCGAGCCGAATGCGGACCTGCGCACCGCGCTGGCACATGACTTCGGCGTAGGCGTGCATACGCAAGGTGCGGACGCCGCGCGCAATGCGGACGCGATCATGCTCGCGGTCAAGCCGCAGGTGATGAAAGCCGTGTGCGCGGAGCTGCGCGGCGTCGCGCAGCAGCGCAAGCCGGTGATCGTCTCGATTGCCGCGGGCATGCGCCTGGATCAGATCGATGCCTGGCTGGGCGGCGGCATGGCCATCGTGCGCTGCATGCCGAATACACCCGCACTGATCGGCGCCGGCGCCAGCGGTCTGTGCGCGAACACGAATGCGCATGCGGCACAGCGAAAAATGGCGCAAAGCATACTCGACGCCGCGGGCGTGAGCGTGTGGATTGACGACGAAGCGTTGATGGATACGGTTACCGCGCTGTCGGGTTCGGGTCCCGCGTATTTTTTCCTGCTGGTCGAGGCGCTCGAAGACGCCGCGGTCGCGCAAGGGCTGCCGCGCGCGGCTGCGCGCACGCTGGCCACGCAAACCTGTCTCGGCGCCGGGCGCATGCTGCGCGAGGACGGCGCGGCGCCCGAGGTGCTGCGCCAGCGCGTCACTTCGCCGAATGGCACCACCCAGGCCGCGCTGGAGAGCTTCGCGGCGAGCCGATTGCGCGAGGTCGTCGCCGCTGCAGTCGCGGCGGCGACAAAGCGCGGCCAGGAACTGTCGGCGCAGCTCGATTGACGAACCCACAGGCAAATCAACAATGAGTTATTTCGTCAACGCCGGCGTTTTTCTGATCCAGACGCTGTTCGAATTCTTCATCGGCCTGTTTCTGGTGCGCGCATTGCTGCTCGCGGTCAACGCATCGTTCTACGATCCGATCTGCCAGTTTGTATACAAGCTCACCAATCCGCTGATCACGCCGCTGCGCGGTTACGTGCCGCGCTGGCGCAAGATCGAGATCGCGTCGTTGCTGGTCGCCGTCCTGCTGGCGCTGATCGAACTCGCCCTGCTTGCGGGCCTGTTCGGCGCGAACTTCAGCCTGCCCGGCTGGCTGCTCGGCGCGCTCGTGGACGTGCTCAATCTCGCGCTGTGGATCATGCTGTGGGCGATCCTGATCCGCTGCGTGCTGAGCTTCGTCGTCAGCGAGCACTACAATCCGACAGCGCAGCTGCTGACCCAGATCACCGAACCGGTCGTGCGCCCGTTCCGCCGCCTGCTGCCCGCGCTCGGCGGCCTGGATTTCTCCTGCTGGTTCGCCTCGCTCGCCCTGATTCTTGCGCGCCTGCTGATCCTGGCGCCGCTCGGCGATCTGGTCGCGCAACTGAATTGAGCACCTGAATTGATCAGCGCTTGGCGTCTTGAGCTG
>JAYTQX010000281.1:0-5607 GCA_043746455.1 Pseudomonadota bacterium | reverse complement strand
CGAGGCCATGGCCTGCACGCTGCCGGTGGTGATCTCCGATCAGGTGAACATCCATGCCGAAGTTTCGGGCGCCGGCGCGGGGTTGGTGACGCGCTGCGACGCTGACGAGACAGCCACGGCGCTTGTGGCGCTGCTGCAAGATCCGGATCGTCGCCGGGGCATGGGCGAGGCCGGCCGGCGGCTGGTGCAGGCACGCTACACCTGGCCGGCTATCGTCGAGTCGCTGACGCGGGAATATCAGGTGGTAATCGACCGCCATGGCCGATCGTCCGCGCCGGGCCGGCCAGGCCCCTCCACGCGAACGGCCTCCAAGTGACCGGCCTGATTGCCAAGGCCGGCAAGCTCGCTGGCATTCTTCCCGTGCCCTTATGGCGCCGGGCACTGCTGCGTCATCGCGTGGCGGCGGGCGTGGAGCATGCCGGCGTGCTGAGGAATCTCGGCGCGGTGGAGACCGTGGTGGATATTGGCGCCAACCGTGGGCAGTTCGCACTGGCGGCGCGGCACGCTTTGCCGCTTGCGCGGATCGTTTCCTTCGAGCCTCTGCCGGGGCCGGCGGCGCTGTTCCGGCGTGTGTTTGACGGTGATGCCGGTGTGAAACTGGTGGAAGCGGCCATCGGACCCGAGCTGGGCGAGGCGGTGATCCACCTCTCCGCACGCGACGACTCGTCCTCGCTGCTGCCGATCACCGACAGGCAGAACGCGCTGTTTCCGGGCACGGCCGAGGCCGGCGCCGCCACCATCCGCGTGGCTCGGCTGGCGGACCATGTATCGGCGGCTACCATCGAGGCGCCGGCCTTGCTCAAGCTCGACGTGCAGGGCTTCGAGCTGGCCGCGCTGGCGGGTTGCGAGGATTTGCTCAAGCGCTTTGCCTGGGTGTACGTGGAATGCTCATTCATGGAGCTGTATGCCGGGCAGGCCTTCGCCGACGAGGTGATTGCCTGGCTGCGCGAGCGCGGCTTTGCATTGCACGGCGTATTCCACATGGCCTACGACACCCACGGACGGGCCATACAGGCTGATTTCCTGTTTGCGATGATGCCCTCATAAACCCTGAAGCAAACGTCGCCGAGGCCCGAACCTCCCTGGGCCGGTATCTGACCTTCTACGATGGTAAGAGACCCCATTCGAGCCTCAACTCCCGGACCCCGGCCGAGACCTATTTCAACCACTCGCCTCTTGCGAAGACTGCTTGATTTTTCGCCGCCGTAGTCGTCTCTTCGCTCCGGTCGGGCTACGCCCTCCCTGCGTTGCGAGAGGACTACGGCGAATAACAACCGGCAGAGGTTCTACCTGTTCAATGGCTATACCTGTCCATACGATCCAGTCCACCGCTATGGACCGACAAATGTTTCTCGATGTCTGGCCATGATTATCATCGACTTGGCCAAAATGGGAATCCGGCCGACACGCGTTATGGAAAAGACTTCAAGGCCCGCTTCATAGAGCAATTTACTTAGTGTTTTAATTGACCAGAATTTTATGTGGCCGTGGTCCCATAAAACGGTAAAATGATCATCCATTTTTCCCGACAGCGAAAGCGCTAAATTTTTTAAATAGCTATGGTACGGCGTTGACAGTATCACCGCACCGCCAGGTTTAAGAAGTGATGCTAGCGTTGCTGCAAATCGCCGAGGGTCATACACATGCTCAATTACTTCAAGGCTTATGACGAAAGTAAAAGTACCAAATCTTGTTGAAAGTGACTCATCAGCAGACGCTTGGTAAATCGCGATGGAGGGCATTTCACGTTTTGCTTGCTCTACACCATCAATCGAAGGGTCCACTCCAACGACGTCCCAGCCCGCAGTAGTGAGCGCCTTCATTACACTACCATTCCCACACCCTAGGTCAAAAATATCCTTTGAACCCGCCTTTGCCGCATCACTTTCTGCAAGTAATCTTATCACTGCAGGAAGTATATAATTGTGGGCTTCCGTGAGTTCGCCGTCACTCCACCCGAATCGCATAATCATTCAAGTCCTTTTCAAGCGCCCGGAAAATAACAGCGCGTTTCAGACAGAAAACTGCACTCGATCACACGCCCAAAACATCAAACACAACCAAAACCTCTAGCATCGCGGGCGGCAATCACAGAATCCATACCGGATATCCGCCCTTTTTAATGCATAAGATGCGTACTACCGGGTCGCAAAACGTGGAAATACCGTTTCCACGCCCGCTTTCAGCACGATGGTAGTTCCGCTGGCGCTTTTGAATAAACGAAACGAGCCCAATCCCTTAAACCGCGCTCCTGCGCTCCGGTCGATGGCTGCATCCACTGCCGAACCGGTACGGTAAAACCGGTTTTCGGTCGATCAAGGAGTGCGTTCGGCACATTTTTTGGCAGCCAAGCAAGACGGGCCATCGTCCGCTTATCCGGTTTGGTGGCGCCCCGCGTCAACGATGCCACCACTCTCAGCAACTCGATATCCACTAGTGGGACGCGCACTTCTAGCGAATGGGCCATGCTTGCCCAGTCTGTATCCCGCAGTAGCATGCTCCGCATGTAATTTGTCGTTTCGAATGCCGAAACCGCTTGGAATGGCGGGGTGCCTGTCGGCACGGCCTGATCGAGTCGCGCGATCGGATCCAGGTCCCGCCAGCCCTGCCGGACCATATCGGCATCGAGCAACTCGGGTAGTTCCCATGGCATGTACAGGCCTCGACGCAGGAGATAGGCTCCTCCGAGTGACCCCCCAAGCTCGAAAATCCCCGCATACTTGGGAGAGGTGAACCGTCGCAGCGCGGGTGTCGTCACGACCCGGAAAGCGCTGCCCAGCATGCGGAATGGCCTTGCGATTCGCGTTATTGCCGGGACATGGCGGAAAGAGGGATATCCACCGAGCAACTCGTCGCCCCCTAGGCCTGACAGGGCAACTTTGAGCCCGCTAGCCTTGGCCGCCTTGTTAACGAAGTAGCTGTTGACACCATCCGTGCTCGGCTGATCCATAGCCGTCAGCAGCCCGGCAATGTCATCTTTGAAGTCGGACCCGCTGACCCAGTGAGTGGTATGAACGGTGCCCAGTTGCCGAGCCACCGATTCTGCCAAAGGTGTTTCGTCTGCCGTAGATCCCTTGTACTCGCTGAATCCGAGGGTAAACGTCCTGACCGATTGGCTTCCACTTCGCGCCACTAGCGCCGCCAGCGACGTTGAATCCAGCCCCGCCGAAAGAAAGATCCCTACGGGTACATCTGCTACCAGGTGATAGTTGACCGTTTCCTCGATTGCGTGGCGAAATAAATCCGCTGCGTCGCTGTGCCCGTTGTTGTCGTTAAATCTAGCCTGAATTATCTCGTTGGCTACGTCACAAAATGTTTCCAATCGAGGCTGCGAGTTACCTTGCTGCACCCAAAGACTGGTTCCCGCAGGTAGTGCGCTAATGCCCTTGTAGAGCGTAAAGGGCTCTGGAACGCTACCCCACAGAAAGAAACCCACATGGCCGGCCGGTTCGGGGGCGGTGTCGACGTTTCCGGCAGCCAATAGAGCTTTTACCTGGCTAGCCACACGGATGACGCCGTCGCGGTTGGCGTAATAAAGGGGTTTGATGCCGAAGGGATCTCGGGCCAGCAGGAGTCCCTTCTGGGCCTCGTCCCACAGCGCGAAGGCGTACATTCCACGCAAGTGCGAAGTCATTTGCGGGCCATACTGCCGGTAGAGATGAAGCAGAACCTCCGTATCGCTTTGGGAGCAGAACTGGTAGCCAGCGTGCTCAAGATCGCGACGCAGTTCTTTATAGTTGTAGATCTCGCCGTTAAAGGTAATGCGAACCCGCCCATCCACGGTTGCCATAGGCTGGGCTGCACGATCGTCAAGGTCGATTACGGCGAGACGCCGGTGGCCCAGGCCGACCAGTCCATCCACCGATACCCAGGTTCCTTCGCCATCAGGCCCCCGCATCCGCTGAACTGAATTGATGATGTTCAACGAACCGGCGATATCGCATCGGTGGCGACCATTATAGGTGAAAACTGCCGCTATTCCGCACATACATTGCTATCCTTGGGACAGTTTTCAGGCGACAGCGTTGCCCATTGTGGCATAGTGATCGCCCGCGCCCGGGCGGCGCGTCGCATATACGCCTTTGCGTGCCGCCACTTCCATGAGGTCACCCAGAAAACTTCTCTTCGTTTAATGCAGCGGACCTTTCGGCCCGATTGTCCTCGGCATTATTGTTGGGTTTTTTTGACTGATATTTTCCTTGTAGCGGCGCTGACGCGCTCCGTAGCACTGCACATAGCTTTCGATCATCGCGCGCGTCGAAAAGCGCGAGGCGTTGTGCAGCCCGGCGACACGCCAGCGCTCGGGCTCCGCAAGCGCCACAGCGATGGCACCGGCCGCACCTACCGGGTCGGCCGGTTCAATGTAGATCGCAGCGGAGCCGCCGACATCATTCATGGGTGGACGGTTGGTGGTCACGACCGGGCAGCCGCATGCCTGTGCCTCTGCGATTGGCCAACCGAAACCCTCCTGCAGCGAGGGGAATAACAATGCTTCAGCGCAGGAGTACAGCGCGCGCAGTTGTTCATTGGATACATTTACCCGCTCGACCACGCGGTCTACCAGCTTTAAGCGGGTGGCTAGGTGGCGCATTTCATCTGTCCACGGCTTGCCGGCCATAACCAAGCGATGTTTGCCGTATGCGGGTTGCTGCGCCAGCTCAGCGAACAGACGCATCACGCCGGGGCGGTTCTTGTACCAATCGTTTCCACCGACGTGAACGAAGAATCCCTGGTCCTGATTCAGGCCGAGCGCGTGCAGATGTGCCGCGGCTTCGGCTGGCGGCATCGGCCGGTAGGGGTAGTTGAGCGCGTTAGGCACGACCGTGAGCCGATCCTCCGGCATGGCGGCTACGCGCCGCAGTTCATCCGCGGTCTGCTGAGAAACGCAGACCAGCGCTTGCGCCTTGCGCAGGCTGCGCAGAATCCAGCGCTGGTAGATCCGACCGGTGCGACTGACCGGCGATTCCGCGATCTCGCCGAGTGCCGCGCGGATGGAGAGCATGTCGTGGCACGTCACCAGATGCGGCTTGCCGCGCAGGTGCGGCACGTAGACGGCGTTGGCCTGGTCGCAGATATGCACCACGTCCGCCCACCGCACTTGCCGACGCAGCAGCGGCGGATAGAGCACAAAGCGGTCGAGGTAACCAATCCACTTGGCCAGGCCCGTCTCACCGCGGCGCAGGCGCCCCAGCCACACCGGCGGGCGCACCAGCCGCACCTCGTGGCCGGCCGCTGTCAGGCCGTCGTGCAGCATCTCGGCGAAGCGCTGCATGCTCTGCTGGCGCAGGTTCTCGTAGTTGCCGATCAGCAGCACCTTCATGCAGCACGCCTCATTTGCTTGCCACCGCCAGCAGGTTTTGCGTAAAGATGTGCGCGTTGCTCGCATCGCCGGTTTCAGCAGCGATGTAGAGCCGCAGCGCAGCGCGAAAGCCCTTCCACAGCAGCGAGCGTAGGGCGCTCTTGGCGCCATGCACCACCGGCACCGGCGCATCCTCAAAGCAACGCACATCGGTGAAACCGGAAGACAGCAGAAGCTGGCTGAGCGACGTGCGCGTGAAGGCCAATTCGTGTGTTAAATCCCCGTAGCGCATGCGACCGGCGAAAGGC
>JAYTQX010000280.1:0-2012 GCA_043746455.1 Pseudomonadota bacterium | reverse complement strand
CCATCGATCGAAATCTGTGCGTCGGCGATGCTGATGGGGACACTCGTTACCGCTGCCTGCTCGTTCGCTACGGTTGCGGCGGCAAGCCGCTTGCGCAGCTCTACAGGAGGCCAGCGGGGTTTCAATGTCATCGCATCGAGCCACTGCAGATGGTCGCGTTCCCAGAGCAGTAGTCCGCGTCCATCGGCGCTGAACCTAAAGCGTGTGGATGGTTCAAACGCGACCGCAGACGCGTTCGCTGTACCGTCGACGAGATCCCAGGTCTGGCCGAGCTCGCGATTCTTGCCGTCGGCGTAGTCGGCAAACAGCACCAACGCATGCCGCGAGTCGGGGCTCAGAGTCAATCGCGCCGGATCGTTCGGCAACTCGATCGGGGCATGACGCAAAGTCCACTTTTCAGCATCGTATACAAATATCTCATGGCCGGCGACGGCGACAAGATTTTTGTCGTCGGCGGTCAGCTCGGCGAAACTGGCGGCTTGCGGCAGTTTCAGTTCGGGGCCGAGAGGCTGCCCGGCGGCTGCACCGAAAACGCGCACGGACTCGCCGTCAACGGCAACAATTTTGTCCGTATCAACGTGCAACTGCCCCGGGGGCACGGGCGCGCTGCGCAGGCCGCGCGGAGCAAGCTGCTGCACGCGCCAGAGAAGCAATTCGCCCTGACCGCCATCGCTCGCGATCAAGCCGCGCGCGGGATCGTAGGCAAAAGCCCGCATCCACCAGGCCGAGGCGTTGGGAAACTCTCCGCTCAGGCGAACGGGCGCCGATATCGCATCGGGCAAATACCACAACCCCATTTCCATGTCGACCGAGGCAATGACCATGCGCGCTGCTGCATCGATAAACAGTTGGTCGCGATGGATCTCCGGCGTCGTGTTGAGGTGCATCAGGGGCGCGGCGAGCTTGCCGGTCGCGCTATCCCAGACCAGCACCTCGCCAGTGTCCGCCGTGGCACCGAACCAGCGGCCGTCGGGACTGAACGTGACTCGGCCGATGCGGCCCACTGGACTTGGCGAAATGGACTCGCGCCGACCGCTCCTGCAGTCGATGCGCTCGATCTGGCCATCCAGATGGCCGACGATGATCGTTTCGCCATCCGGACTGGACACCCACGTGGTGAAGCGCCGGTTCGGTTCGCTTGCGATGACATGTTCAATCGCAAGCGTTCGTGGATTATGGATGTTCAACTTGCGAAATCCGGCTCCGCTCGTCAGGACATGCCTCGCGTTGGTCGTTACGAGCCAGGCCGGGTTGGCCTTGTCGAAATCATAAGGAGTGCCTATCGGTTGCCAGTCAGCGGTGCGCATCAGCGTGGCGTGCTGATCGCGGCTGCGCACGATGGCGTAGGCGCCATCGGGGCTGTAGGTCGCGTCGCGAAAATTCGGAAGGCTCTGCATGGGTGGCGTGAGGACTTTGCCATTGCTGGCGTCGAACAACACTTCGTCGAAGCCTGTAGGTGTAACGATCTCTGGATGCCCTACATGATTGCGTCCGATCAGATAGTTTCCATCGGCGCTGAAGCGCAGCACCTCAAGACGAATCTTGTCACCGGTCTCGACGAAGAAATGCGTCGCTCCATTGAAGCTCGTCTGCCAGCGCTCCTTGCCCGTCGCGATATCGATCAGGCGCAACTTTTCATCTTCGGTTGCGACCGCGAGGCTGGCGCCATCCGGGCTCAGGGCGATACCGTAGATACCGGATCCCATCGCGATCGCATCGATCAGGCGCGGTGCGCTACGCTCGACCGCGCCAATGCGGATGCGGTCTTCGTGCGCGTCGAGACCTTGCGCTTCGCGTTCCCTGATGTTCGCGGCGAGACCAGGTAGCGCGTCGTAGCTGTGGCCATCGCGCACCGCGACGGCGGCCTGATCGATCCGCGCCTGCCAGGTTTTTTCGTTGGCGAGGGCCGCATTGGCGGCGGCAAGTTTCGCGTTGCCGTCAGCACGGCGCCACTGCTGGGTCGTCGCCGCAAGGCCAATCAACAGTGCGGCGAGTGCAAGCAGGGCGGTCGC
>JAYTQX010000279.1:0-4344 GCA_043746455.1 Pseudomonadota bacterium | reverse complement strand
GCGCTGAGACCGGTGACGCTCGCCAGCACAAACCCAAAAACCAGGGCGAGCACAAAACCGATGATGATCGCGACTGCGGCGTAGCCGCCTGCGCGGTCTTGCGGACACTTCTTGGTGAACGGCAGACCGATGTAGAGCAGATAGATGCCGTAGATCGCGGCCGCGATCGTGGCGATCGAACCCAGCAGGCCGATCAGGCCGAGAACGCTCACGACCCAGCCCGCCGTCTTGGCATAGGCAATCGACTTGAGCGACTGCACCTGGTTCTTTTCCCCGCCGAACGTCGGCGCCAGCGCATCGATAATCAGCATCATGAGGTAAATCACGCCGAGTTCGACGACATATGTCACGATCATCTGCGTCAGCCCGGCGCCGACACCCAGACGAATCGTGCCGCCGACAAAAGGTATGCTGATGCCGATGATGCTCAGTTTCAGAAAGCCGACGATCGCCGGAATCGCGGCGAGAATCATGATGTAGTTCTTGTACAGGCCGACGACGGTTTCCGGCTCGGCTGCAATCAGCGGCCATTCGGTTTTCGGCGTGAGCAGAATATTCTTGACGCGAGCGATGAGCTTGTTGAAATCCATGGCGCTTCTCCCGATAGCTGGATAGCGCATCATACCCACTCCGCGTGCAACTGAAACGCGGCTTTGCACAACACCCGACTGTGGCTGGGTTCGCAGTTTGACCGGGCCCGGCATCGCTCGCCGTCACCGCGTCCTTGCGCACCTGCGGTGTCCGATTTTGCTAGAATTTCGCCCACGGTCGCGCTCTGCGACTTCCAGCGAATCAGGATTGCGCCATGGCTGCCGCCGTTTCACCTACCCGTTCCGCCACGGCCGACAAGCTCATTCCGGCGAATGCCGAGCATCGCTATGAAGTCACCGCCGGCGATCTGCCGCTGTCCTGCCCGATGCCGGGTATGGCCTTGTGGAATTCGCATCCGAAAGTGTATTTGGCTATCGAAGCCACCGGCAGCGCCAGGTGCCCGTATTGCAGCGCGCTGTTCGTGCTCAAAGCCTGATCGAAGAACCCGGCGCCGAGCGCATGGCGACGCGCGCCCTGACTGTCGTGCAACTGTTGCCCGCGCTGAATGCCGGCGGCGTGGAGCGTTCGACCCTGGAAATCGGCGCGGCGCTCGTCGCAGCAGGCCATCGCTCGATCGCGATTTCGGCTGGCGGACGCATGGTCGAAAAATTCGTCGCCGCGGGCAGCCAGCATATAGCGCTCGATATCGGTCGCAAGTCGCCCACGACGCTACGTCACATATGGACGCTTAGACGTCTATTTTCAAAACTGAAACCAGACATCGTGCACGCGCGCTCGCGCCTGCCCGCATGGATCGCCTGGCTGGCGCTGCGCGGTCTCCCGGCGCCGCGTCCGCGTTTCGTCACCACCGTGCACGGCTTGAATTCGCCGGGCCGTTACAGTGCGATCCTGACCCGCGGCGAACGCGTGATCTGCGTATCCGGCACACTGCGCGACTATCTACTGCAGCATTATCCGCAGCTCGATCCGGCGTGCGTCGCGGTGATTCCGCGCGGTATCGATCCAGCCGAATTTCTGCGCGGGTATCAGCCAAGCGCGGATTGGCGCGCGCGCTTCCGCGCTGAATTCCCGCGGCTTGCCGGCGGAGTGCTGCTGACCCTGCCCGGGCGCGGCACGCGCCTTAAAGGACATCCCGACGCGATACAGCTGCTTGCCGGTCTGCGCACACACGGAGTCGACGCGCGCCTGCTGCTGCTCGGCGCGCGTGAGGCCGGACGCGAAGCGTATATCGCCGAGATCGAAGAATTCGCCGAGTTGCACGGTGTGGCCGCTCACCTCGCCATCACGCCGCCGCGCGACGATGTGCGCGACGTGTATGCGGTTTCCGATCTGGTTCTGCAGCTGTCGAACCAGCCCGAATCCTTCGGCCGTACCGTGGTCGAGGCGTTGGCATTGGGCAAGCCCGTGCTCGGCTACGCGCATGGCGGCGTGGGCGAGTTGCTCGGCGAGTTGTATCCGATCGGAGCCGTAGCACCGCGCGACCTGCTGACCCTGATCGAACGCGCCGTCGAATTGCTGCGCGCTGCACCGCCGGTTGCCGTGCTGGAAAAATATCGCCTCACCGACATGCAGACGGCGACGCTGAAGCTGTACGAAGAAATCGTCGGGCGAGATTTGAACCCGTGAATCGCCATCAATCATTCGCCAGTTTCCTGCGTGACAGCTGGCCGGCGTTGCTCGTGCTTGGCGTGCTCGTCCTGCTGCCGGTCCATCGCAGTTTCGAGATCCCATTCGATATCGCGGCGCTTGCCGGTTTGCTGCTGGCCTGGCGCCAGCGGAGCGAACTCTCGACGCTGCGCGGCGTGCGTCTGGCTGGCCTTCTGTTCGTCTGCTACTGGTTGCCTGCGCTGATTTCCGCGCCGGATTCGCTGGCGCAAGCGCCGTCCTGGCGCAGCGTGGGTGAATTTTTGCGCTTTTTGCCTTTTGCCGCATTCGCCTGTATGACTCTGCGCGATGTGCGCATCTGGCCGCGCATCGTGCAGGCCATCGCCGCGGTCGTCGTACTCTGGCTGCTCGACGCCTGGGTGCAGGCGCTTACCGGCTACAGCATCGCCGGTGCTGCGGAAAAAGAACGGCTGTCCGGCATTTTCGGTGCGGCCAATCTCAAACTCGGCGCGGTGCTTGCGGTGCTTTCGCCGTTCGTGCTGGTCGCCGCGCGCGAAGCGTTCGGCCGCGGCGGTTTAATCGTCGCGTTTGCATTCCTGCTGGTGCCGATTCTGCTCGCGGGTTCCCGCGCAGCCTGGTTGATGTACGCGCTGGTCGTGCTGATTTTTGCCTGGCGCGAAACCCGCGCACCGTTGCGCTTCCTCGGTTGGAGTGCGGTCGCCACCGCAGTGGTCGCGATCGCCGCTCTGGTTGCGCTGCATGATTCCGCGGCATTCAATGCGCGCGTCGAGCGCACCCTGCTGGCGCTGCAAGGTTCCGAACAATCGGTCGACGAAGCCAGTGCCGGGCGTGTGCGCATCTGGGGTACGGCGCTGCGCATGATCGAGGCGCACCCGGTCAACGGCGTCGGCGTGCGCGCGTTCCGCTACGCGTACCCGCAGTACGCCGGAGCGAACGACAGCTTCAGCCATTTCCATGGCGACGAGGGCGCGTTTCATGCGCACAACCTGCTGCTCGAAGTGCTTAGCGAAACCGGCGTGATTGGTCTGCTGTTCTGGATTGCTGGCGCCGCAATCGCGATTCGCGCATGGCAGCGCGCTTCGCCCGATGCACGCACACGCGCGCTCGCACCGGGCCTAGCGCTGGCCGCGATGACGTTTCCGCTGAATACCTATTTTGCGTTTTATTCCGCGGAGTGGGGGCTTTTGTTCTGGTGGTTGCTCGCCTTGTATTGCGCTGCGTTGCACGCCAGCGATGCGGCGCCATCCGAATCCGCGCAGCGTTGATTCAGCCTACGCTTTCGGCTTGCGCAGCAGACTCAGGGCCAGACCGCCGATCAGCGCCGCGGCGCCGGCGAGTACGCCCCAGAGCAGCCAGGTTTTCCAGTCGCGCGGTGCCGTCACCACCACAGGCTTGAACGCGTCGGCGCCGGAGAGCGTGCCGCGTGCGCCGAGTTGCGCGAGCGGCGGTTGCCAATCCTGACCGAGTTTGCCGCGCAGCTGGGCCAGCGCGATGTCGACCGGATATGCCGTGCGCCGCGCATTCGCGCTGCCGGCGATCAGGCGATACGGCCCGTGACCTTGCGCGAGAAACACGAAGCGGTCCGGCCGCCAGGCGAGGTTCAACTGGGGCGCACGGTCGAGCGGCGGCGATGCCTCGACCCGCCACTCGCTATTGCGCGGCGCGGCGCCGATTGCGACTTCGTCGTTGCCGATCAGGCTCTTCCCCTTAATCTGCGGCGCCGTGTTCAGGCGGGACGCGGTGAAATCCGCGCGTGGTATCCATGCAGTGGTTGCAGGCATACGGCTCGCGACGCGCACGCGCGCGATCGAATTGTCGCTCGCCAATTCAAGCCGCAGCGCTTCGACTGGTAACGGGGCGGGCAGGACGTAGCGATAGATCGCCGTGCCCGGCGGCGGATTTTCATTCGCTTCGTTGGCGCTTGGACTGGCTGCGAGCCATTGGCGCGCCGCGCGGATCGGACTCGATGGTGCGAGCGCACGCGCACTGACCCGCAGCCCGCGCAAGGAAGCGCCGTGATCGAGCCGATGCAGGCGCAGGTAAGCCACGCGCGTGCCGCCAAGGGCGATCTCGTGCCGGCTCAGGCGATTGCCAGCCTGGTTGAGGGCGAGCACGCTCGCGTTCGCGACCAGGTTGCGCCAAGTCTGCAAATCGTCGCTGCCGCTG
>JAYTQX010000278.1:0-3267 GCA_043746455.1 Pseudomonadota bacterium | reverse complement strand
AAGCCGGATTTCGTTTACCTCAATCTCGCCGGCGTCGACCAGACGACTTTCCTGAAGCAGTACCGCGAGTACAACCTGCCCTACGCGCTTGCCGGCGGCGTGATGGATACCGTGCCGTTCTGGGCCGCAGGCATCGATGCCTTGTCGGGACACTGGCAGAGCTTGTGGTTTCACGGGCTTACGCTGCCAGCCTCCGTCGCGTTCACCAGGCGCTTCAGCGACAAGTTCGGCGGACCGCCGGACAATCAGGCCTGGGGCGACTACACTGCCGTGCGCATTCTCGCCCAGACAATTGCGGAGACCAAGTCCACCGACAGCGAGAAAATCATTGCGCATCTCGAGAAGGGAGCGACCTTCGATATTCTAAAGGCGCGCAAAGGGTCGTTCCGTCCATGGGACCACCAGATGCTGCAGGAGATGTATGTGGTCGTGATCAAGGACAAGGCGAAAATGAAAGACAAGTGGGATATTTTCGACCTGGTCGAAACCGTCCCCGGTTCGAGCGAATCGCTCGAGCTGATCCAGCCGACACAGCAAGAGAATCCATGTAACCTTGCAGCCTGATTCGTCTGCGCAACTGGAAGTACTAACCGCGCCGGCCCCGGCATGACGGTGCCGGCGAATTATATCCAATGATCGTCCTCGAGCAGATTCTGAACGGCCTGCTGGTCGGCTCGTATTACATCATCCTCGCGCTCGGCCTGTCACTCATCTTCAGCCTGGGTGGCGTGGTCAATCTTGCGCACGGGGCGTTCTATGCCTTGGGCGCCTACTTCGCCTACGAAGTGGTGGGACGTCTGGGATTCTTCCCGGCGCTGGTGATCTCCCCACTGCTCGTAGCGGCGATCGGCATGGTCATCGAGCGCTTTGCGCTGCGCCGCCTGTACGGCGAAGACCCGATCCTGGGCCTGCTGTTCACCTTTGGCCTCGCGATGACCGCCGAACAGACCCTGCGCATGATCTGGGGCACCACCGGCCTAAACTTCGCCATACCCGACGCCCTACGCGGCCAGTTGTTGCTCGGTGATTTTATCTACTCGTATTACCGGCTCGCGGTGCTGGCCATTTGCATCACGTCCATCCTCGGTTGTTGGTTGCTGCTCACCCGCACAGCGTTCGGCATGATCGTGCGCGCCGGTGTGCAGGATCCGGAGATGGTGCGCGTCATGGGCATCCAGCTGCGCCCAATCCTCACGCTCGTGTTCGGCCTCGGCGTCGCGCTCGCCGGGCTGGCCGGTGTGATCTCCGCGCCGATGGCCGGCGTGCAGCCGGCGATGGGCACCGAAATTCAAACCGCGGCGTTCGTTATCGTCGTGATCGGTGGGCTCGGCAGCTTCTGGGGCGTTGTATACGCGGGCCTACTGGTCGGCGTGGTGCGCGGCATCACCGTCGCGTTCTATCCGCCGGCTGCCGAGGCGTCGATGTATCTCCTCATGATCATGATCCTGCTCGTTCGCCCGCGAGGCCTGTTGGGCGAGCGCTTCGAGAAATTCGAATGAGCACGCGCCGCTTGCATCCGATTGCAATCCTGGCCGCGGCGCTCGCGGTACTGCCATTCGCGCTGCACGCCATCGGTCTGCCCTACTCAATCGCAGCAGAGGTCGCCCTGTATGCGTTGGTGGGTCTGGGGTTCAATCTGCTGATCGGCTATACCGGACTGGTGTCGTTCGGCCACGGCATGTTCTTCGGGCTCGGCGCGTACGGTACCGCGCTTACCCAGCTGCACTTCTTTCCGCATCAGCTCGTGCTGCCGTTCGCATCAGGCGTGCTCGTCGCAAGTGCGGCTGGCGCAGTCGTCGGCTTTTTCGCGTTGCGCCGGCGCGGGGTATACTTTTCCCTGCTCACGCTCGCCTTCACCGTGCTCACGTTCTACATCGTGTATCGCTGGACGGGGCTCACCGGCGGCGAGAACGGACTATCCGGAATTCAGCGCGGCACGCCGTTCGGCATCGACCTCGGTAATCAGCTTCGCTTCTATATCGTGGTGGCAGCGGTGGTGCTCGCCGGCGCGTACCTCACTTGGCGCGTGGTGAATTCCCCGTTCGGCAAGGTGTTGCAGGCGATCCGAGACAACGAGCAGCGCGCCTCGTTCATCGGCTATCCTGTACGCCGCTACAAGCTTGTGGCGTTCGTGTTGTCGGCCATGCTGGTCGGCACGGGGGGCGCCCTGTTCGCACTGCTGAAGCAATTCGTGTCCGCAGACCTGACCCACGTCAATTTTTCCGGCGAAATCCTGGTGATGACGGTTATCGGCGGAATCGGAACCTTCCTGGGCCCACCGCTGGGCGCGCTGTTCTACGTCTGTGCGCGCGAGATCCTGTCGGAATACACCACCGGTTGGCAGTTTTGGTTCGGCATCATGTTCATGGGCTTCATCCTGTTTTCGCCGACCGGACTCGTCGGACTCGCGTCCAAGGCGATCGCGCGTCTCCGCCACGACAACGGCACGGCGCCGAAGGAGGCGGTAGGTGAGCAGCCCGATCGAGGCATGCCCCCGTCTCTGCTGGCACGATCGCGCGTCGCACCTGGTACCGAGCTCGTCAGTGTGCAAGGAGTCAGCAAGCGTTTTGGGGACTTCGTTGCCGTTCGCGATGTGGCGCTGACCCTAAAGATGGGCGAGGTACACGCCCTGATTGGACCCAACGGCGCCGGCAAGACGACGTTGTTCAATATGATCTCCGGCATGTTCTTGCCGAACTCGGGCACCGTGTGGCTGGGCGGAGACAATGTCTCGGGCCTGCCACCAGAGCGATTGCTGGAACTCGGACTAGCGCGGTCGTTCCAGGTCACGAATTTGTTTAAAACCCTGACCGTGTCCGAAAACCTCAGACTCGCCGTGCAGGCGCGGCATCGGGCGCGCTTCGGGATGTGGCGCAATGTGCTCGACTACCCGGAGCTTCGCGAAGAGACCGACGCCATGCTGGATTACATCGGTCTGAGATCGGTGGCGAATGTGCGCGCCGACAGCTTGTCGTACGGCGGCCAGCGCATGATGGAAATCGCGCTCGCGCTGTGCGGTGCACCCAGCGTTCTGCTGCTTGACGAACCGCTTGCCGGCATGGCATCTGCCGAGCGCGAGCGGGTCGTGAATCTCATTCGAGCGCTGTCGCAGCATCTCGGCATTCTCGTGGTGGAGCACGACATCGATCGCGTGTTTACTTTTGCCGATAAGATCACCGTAATGAGCAATGGCGGGGTATTGACCGCGGGTGACGCGGACCACGTGCGTGGACACGAGGAAGTCCAGCGCGTGTATCTCGGCAGCGG
>JAYTQX010000277.1:0-5164 GCA_043746455.1 Pseudomonadota bacterium | reverse complement strand
ACGATGCTGGCGACCTCGCCGAGGCCGTTGGTGGGATCGTAGGTCCACGTATCGAGCACGGTTTCGTTGGTCAGGCCCGCAGGCAACGGCGAGGGCGGTGTGACCCCTTCTCTGTTTACTCTGACAAGGCTTGCTTGATCATAATGCTTGCAGACTCGGACAAAATTGAATCAAATTTTTGTGATGCCGCCGCTTCCAGTAGCGATCTAAGATCCGCATCTTTCGCGCACGAGTGAGCTGTTGCAAGTTCTTTTTTCATCTCTTCTTCGCTTCGTCTCTGACTTTCCCCAGGAGTATTAGAGTCTGCAACTGCATGACTATTTGGAAATAAGTATACGTTCCGGAACCATGCGTATCTGACGGCTGAGTACCAGCACTTTTCACGTGATTCAGAATTCAGAACCGCTACAGTCAATCTTTCCCAAGCTCCATCATCTGTGGACTTCAGAAAATTGCTCCTAAGCATCTCTAGAGGCTGGGCGTGCAACATCTGACATCCGATGAGCTGCAAGAAAAGAATAAAAATATACTTCTTCATATAGCTGACCTCATCTTACTGGACCGGAGCCCGGAACCACATAGAATTTGAACCATGCAGGTCGCACCCCGGGAAGAAAATCAATGGGGTCAGACTCGATTGATCGAGGTAGATTTGAGACTTGAGCCACTGAGCAGGTCGCCGGCAAACTGCTGACCTATGCGCTAGTCGCGGAAGCTACGACGCCGTCAGCATCTGCACGCCGCGCACCATCACGTAGGCCAATGCGCCGGCGATCGGGATCGTGAGCAGCCAGGCCCAGACCATGCGCTCGACCACGGTCCATTTGATCGCATTGGGGTTCTTCGCCACGCCGACGCCCATGATCGCGGCGGAGATGTTGTGCGTCGTCGATACCGGAATGCCGACGCTCGAGGCAGCGATGATCACCGCGGCCGAACTGGTCTCCGCGGCGAAGCCGTTGATCGGATGCAGCTTGACCATCTTGTGACCGAGAGTCTTGATGATGCGCCAGCCGCCCGCGGCGGTGCCCGCGGCCATGGTCAGCGCGCAGATGACCTTGATCCACACCGCGATATCGAACGACTTGTTCGCATCCTGTTCGATGCGCAGGAAATGCAGGAAACCCGGCAACTGATCGAGCGAGCCGGCACTGGTCGCGCCGGCAAGCGCGAGCGCGATGATGCCCATCGTCTTCTGCGCATCGTTCATGCCGTGCGACAGGCCCATCGCGCTGGCCGAGACGATCTGCGCCTTGCCGAAAAACATGTTGACGAAGCGCGGCCGCCCGAATTTCTGGATTTGCGGATTCTTGCGCGCGCCGATCCAGGCGATGATCGCGAACAGCGTGCCCATGATCGCGAAGCCGATCACGAATCCGGCCAGCGGCGAGGTGATCATCGGCAGGATCACTTTCGGCCACAGACCCTTGCCGTCCCACCAGTGCGCGCCGGGCTGCGACCAGATTATCGCGTGCCAGCTGTTGTGCGCGCCGGCCAACGCCGCGCCGCACAGGCCGCCGACGAGTGCGTGCGAGGAACTCGACGGCAGACCACGCCACCAGGTGATGAGATCCCAGACCGTTGCGCCGAGCAGGGCGCAAATGAGCAGCGCCGGCGTCACGTCGACCATGCCCGTATCGATGAGGCCGGACGCAATCGTCTTCGCCACGGCCGTGCCCCACAACGCGCCGAGCAGATTGGTTATCGCCGCCAGCAGCACCGCCTGGCCCGGACTCAATACCTTGGTCGCGACCACGGTCGCAATCGAGTTGGCCGTGTCGTGGAAGCCGTTGATGTACTCGAAGACGAGCGCGACGGCGATGACGAGAAGAACCAGCGAGAGGCTCACGCAGACCTCACGAATTCTTCAGGGCGATGGCATACACCACGTTGCCCGCGTCGCGGCAGCGATCGATGGCTTTTTCGAGCAGTTCGAACAGGTCCTTGCGCAACAGCAGATTGCGCGCGTCGCTTTCGTTGCTGTACAGCTCGCGATACAGGTCGAGAATCAGGCGGTCGGCTTCGCCCTCGATCGCCTGCATGCGGTCGTTCATTTCCTTCATCGTTTCCAGCACCATGCCCTTGCGCAGCTGTGCCACCATTTCGGAGATCACTTCGCAGGCCTTCTCGAGCATGACCGCACGAGAGACGTAGTCGATGTCGAGCAGCTGACCGGCGAACAGGGCATAGCGCTCGGCGAATTTTTCGACCGTCTTCGGAATCCGATACAAGGCGGCCGACAATGCCTCGATGTCCTCGCGCTCCAGCGCGGTGACGAAGGTGTTCACCAGTTCGGCGCTGATCTCGCCCATGATCTGCTTCTCGCGCCGGCGCGCGGTGCGGAATTCGTCGAGCGACGGGTTCGGGGTTTTCTGCTTGAGCAGTGCGATCAGCGCGCGCGCGCTTTGCCTGGCGGCATCCGCGCTTGCCTCGAGCAACCCGTAGAACTTGTCGCCTTTGCCGAAAATGGTTTGGAGTGAAAACATGATCGCTGCATCCCCGGAGCTGAAGTCCAAGTTTACCGTTTTGTTACAGGTTTCGGGTTCAGGGCCATCGGCCGGGCGTTCAAAAATCTTTCACCGCCGACCGCCGGGCGGAGATAGTCACACCCGCAGACGATAAAGCGATACCTTTCAATAATTTATAAAGACAACTGAATTTCCAACCTGCGCCAGCAAGGCCGGCGAACTCCACCTCGCTGTCATAAAACTTTCAAACTCGCCGCGTAGCCTTCGTCGGCGTCAAGAGGCGCGCTGGCGAGCCGGGGTAGCACGCCGCCCGCCGCCTCCGTGGTTCCCACACTTCAACGGAGGTTTTCATGTCTCAAAATATTCAATCCCGTCTCTTTCGCCAATCACTTGCGGCGCTCGCCGTTGCCGTTACGATGTTCGCCGGAGCGGCCCACGCGGCCGATATCACCGGCGCAGGTTCCACGTTCGTGCAACCGGTCATCACCAAATGGTCGGCCACTTTTGCCGACAAAACCGGCAACCATGTCAATTACGGCGGTGGCGGCTCCGGTGCGGGCATCGCGCAGATCAAGGCCGCGACCATCGATTTCGGTGCCTCGGACAAACCCCTGTCTTCGGATGAATTGAACGCGGCAGGACTGGCTCAGTTTCCGATCGTGATCGGCGGCGTCGTCCCCGTCGTGAATATCGAGGGCATCAAGGCCGGCGAACTCAAGCTCACCGGCCCGGTGCTCGCGGATATTTATCTGGGCAAAATCAAGAAGTGGAACGATCCAGCCATCACCGCGCAGAACGCCGGCCTCAAACTGCCCGACATGGCGATTCAGACGGTAGAGCGTTCGGACGGTTCGGGCACGACGTTCAACTATACGAATTATCTGTCCAAGGTCAGCCCCGAATGGAAGGAAAAAGTCGGCGAAGGTACCTCGGTGCAATGGCCAACGGGCGTCGGCGGCAAGGGCAATGCTGGCGTTGCGGCCTATGCGCAGCAGATCAACGGCGCGATCGGCTATGTCGAGATCGCTTATGCGCTGCAGAACAAGATGGCATATACCCTGATGCAGAACGCCGCGGGCAAATTCGTCACTCCTAACCTCGCGAGTTTCGCCGCGGCTGCCTCGCACGCGGACTGGAAGAGTGCCAAGGACTTCAATCTTATGATGACAAATGCACCGGGTGACGACTCTTGGCCGATCACCGCAACTTCGTGGGCGCTGGTCTACAAGACGCCGAAAAGCGCCGAGAACTCAAAGGCGATGCTCGACTTCTTCAAGTGGTCGTATGCCAACGGCACTGACGCGGCCAAGGCGCTGGACTACGTGCCGTTGCCGGCAAACCTGGTCGAACAGATCGAGGCCTACTGGAAGGCAGAAATCAAGCTCTGATCCCACGCTCTTACCTACTCGCCAGCCCACGCGCCCGCGAAGTTCAGCGGGCGCCGTGGTCTTTGAAGATTTTGGAAATTCCGCGCATGGCCGTCAACGCAAACGCTGCCGCAGTTCACGCCACCGCGATTTCCCGGCTCGACGAGCGCCGCGCACTGCGTGACGGCGTCGCCGATAGCACCTTTCGCTGGATTGTATTCGGCGCCGGCATGCTGGTGCTGCTCATCCTCGCCGGTGTCGCGTTGACCACACTCTGGGGCGGCCACGAAGCGTTCCAGACCTTTGGTTTCAAATTCCTGATTTCGTCCGACTGGGACACCGTCACGCACAAGTTCGGCGCACTCGCGCCTGTCTACGGAACCCTGGTCACCGCGGCGATTGCGTTGATCATCGCCGTGCCGGTCAGCTTCGGCATCGCCCTGTATCTGACCGAGATCGCGCCGACCTGGCTGCGCACACCGGTCGGCGCCGCGATCGAGCTGCTTGCCGGTATTCCGTCGATCATTTACGGCATGTGGGGTCTGTTCGTGTTCGTGCCGATCATGGGCAGATACATCATTCCGTGGCTCAACGACCACGTCGGCAACTGGTGGATCATCGGTCCGCTGTTTCGCGGCCCGCCGCTGGGTCTGGGCATGCTCACTGCGGGCATCGTGCTCGCAGTGATGGTGATTCCTTTCATTTCCTCGGTGATGCGCGAGGTATTCCTGACCGTGCCGACGCGCTTGAAGGAATCGGCGTACGCACTCGGCTCGACCACGTGGGAGGTGGCCTGGGATGTCGTCCTGCCGTATACCCGCACGGCGGTGATCGGCGGCATTTTCCTCGGCCTCGGCCGCGCGCTCGGCGAGACGATGGCAGTAACCTTCGTGCTCGGTAATGTGCATCGCCTGTCGCTGTCGCTGCTCGAACCTGGGAACTCGATCGCGGCGACCATCGCCAACGAATTTGCCGAGGCCGATTCGGAGATCTTTCGCTCCTCGCTGATCGCGCTCGCGTTCCTGCTCTTCGTCGTCACCTTCATCGTGCTCGCGATCGCCAAGCTGATGCTGCGGCAGATGGAAAAACGCGAGGGCAAGGCATGAACATGTCGCCTTCGAGTCCAGCAGCCGATGCGCGCGCGGCCATCGCCGACCGCCTGTACTTGCGTCGTCGCATCGCCAACAGCGCCGGCCTCGTCTTCGCCACGGCATCAACCATCTTCGGCCTGTTCTGGCTCGCCTGGATTTTGTGGACGACTTTCTTCAACGGCATCGCCGCACTGAATCTCGACCTGTTCGGCAAAATGACGCCGCCACCGGGTGAGGA
>JAYTQX010000276.1:0-3525 GCA_043746455.1 Pseudomonadota bacterium | reverse complement strand
CAGCGGCAGCGCGTCGCGCCGCTCGACGATCGCATGCGCGATTCGCTTGGCTCTGCGTTCTTCGCCAAACTGCCACAACACGTCCGCAATCTCCCTCTCGTCGGCGCGTGCCAGAAACTCGGCCGCACTGATTCCCGAACTCGTATCCATGCGCATGTCGAGCGGCGCGTCGGCGCGAAAGCTGAAACCGCGCACCGCGTCGTCCAGCTGTGGCGACGACACGCCCAGATCGAGCAGCACGCCGTCGAGTCCCGCCGCGGTCGCCTCCCACTCGCGCAGGTCGGCAAAATTGCCGTGGCGGATCGACGCGCGCTGGTCCGCACCGAATTCGCGTCGCGCCGCCGCAACTGCGCTTGCGTCGCGGTCGATCAACAGCAACTTCCCCGCCGCACCGAGCCGCGCCAGCAGCGCGCGCGCGTGCCCGCCGCGGCCAAAGGTTCCATCCAGGTAAATTCCGTCTTCGCGTACATGCAGTCCCTGCACCGCCTCGTCCAGCATCACCGGCACATGTTCGCGTTCCGCCTCGGCGCCCGGTCCCGTTCCGGCATCTTCGCTAGTCATCGTTCGGGCGCACGCGATCGCTCCACTCACAACTTCAAGCCCAGCATCTCGCCGCTGAGATCGGCCTCGTCGATGGTTTGACGAATCTTGTCCAGATGCGCCTGCTCGCTCCACAATTCGAATTTCGCGTTCATGCCGAGCAGGACCGCGCGCTTTTCGATACCCGCCGCGTTGCGCTGACTTGCCGGCACCAGCACACGCGCGCTGCCGTCGGGCTCGACCGCAGCGGCCGCGCCTACGAGTTTCAATTGCAGATCGCGATGCACGCGCTTGACGCTCGACAGCGCATTGACCTGATCGCGCACTTTTTCCCACTCGCTCTGCGGGAACAACCACAGGCAACCGTGCTCGAACGGGTTGTAGGTGAACACCAGGCGGTTCGCGCACGCGGACGCAATCAATTCGCGATAGGCGGTAGGCAGCGCCAATCGACCCTTGTCGTCCAACGTGATTGCGGTTTCGCCCTGAAACATCGTGCCCCAATTCCCACGAAAAGCCACAAAATCCCACCACCACCCACCTTATCCGCGGCATGCAGGGCTGTCAAGGGAAAATTGCTTTGCAGATCAAGGAGAAGCGGGTGGAATCGCGACTAATTCGTGCGCTTTCTGAGGAAGCTCGGAAAGGTGATTGAATTCACGCAAGTTTTTCTTTCACAAAGGTGAGAAAAGAGGGTGCGAACGGCAAAATCGGCCCAATTTGCGTTCTTTGTATAACTTTTTATAAGTATATTTATACAGAATGCGGCATCGGCAAAAACCGCGGCCGCGGCGCGCCGGGCGCAGGCTGCGGGATGCGCGTTTTGCGTGCCCGCACGCGGTCAGGAGGCGGCTTCCACGTCGCGCCCCGCGAACACTGGAGACGGGACGACGAGCAATGTCGCCAAAGACACGTCGTTCGACCCTTGGCGACATAACCCGGAAACGAAAAGTGGAGTCGGCCGATAAGCCGGGTTTTGTCGTGGACAGTCATTCCTCTAGACGCCGCGTCGCCGCGGCGTTCAAGCATCCAACCCGGGAGCCACGCGGGCCGCGTGATTGCTCCCCTATTTGGTCTTGCTCCGAGTGGGGTTTGCCGTGCCGCGCGGCGTTGGCCCCGCGCGCGGTGCGCTCTTACCGCACCGTTTCACCCTTGCCACGCATACCTTGCGGCACCGTTCGGCGGTTTGCTTTCTGTTGCACTTTCCGTCGGCTCACGCCGCCCAGGCGTTACCTGGCACTCTGCCCTGTGGAGCCCGGACTTTCCTCGAAGCACTTGCGCGCCTCGCGACTGTCTGGCCGACTCCATGCGTATTCTAGCCGAACAGCTCAGCTGACCGACGGATTGGCGATTTATTCTTCCGCTGCGGGTTCAACGCCATACAGCTGGTTGCGCGGTGCGCCGCTGATTGCGGCGGCCAATTTCGCCGCGCGCCCTGGCGGCAGTTCGTGGCGCAGCAGTTCGAATACGCGCCGGCCCTCGGCAAGACGCGCGCTGTCCGCATCCATCTGGGCGCCAGTGATAACCAGCACGAACTCGCCGCGCTGCTGGTCGGGATCGGCAACGACGCGCGCAGCCAGTTCGCCGAGCGTGCCGCCGAATACAGTCTCGAACAGCTTGGTCAGCTCGCGCGCGAGCACAGCTTCGCGCTCGGCGCCGAACACGATAATGAAATCTTCCAGCGCCTCGACAATGCGGTGGCTGGACTCGTAGAAAATCAGCGTGCGCGTTTCGCCGCGCAGAGTTTGCAGATGCGCACGCCGCGCCGCGGATTTCGACGGCAGGAATCCCTCGAACACGAAACGATCCGATGGCAAGCCAGCGACTGACAGCGCCGCGATCGCTGCGCACGCGCCCGGCAGCGGACTCACGCCGATGCCCGCCGCACGCGCTGCGCGCACGAGATGGAATCCGGGATCGCTGATCAGCGGCGTCCCGGCGTCGCTGATCAACGCGATGCGTTTGCCTGCGAGCATCTGGCGCACCAGATCGTCGCTGGCTTCACGCTCATTGTGCTCGTGCAGTGCGATGCAGCGCGTGGCGATGCCGCAATGACGCAGCAGTGCGGCGCTATGGCGCGTGTCTTCGGCGGCGATCAGATCGACCTCAGCCAGCGTCGCGCGCGCGCGCGCCGACAAGTCGTCGAGATTGCCGATCGGCGTAGCCACCACGAAAAGCATTCCCGCGGTCGCCGTACTATTGCCGTCACGCCTGCTCATCGCCGTCTCTCGTCCGCCACCGGCATAGCTTAACCGCTGCGCATCGCGGACGCGGCGCATCGGCTATCATGCGCGCAGCTTGTTTGCCGGACGCCTTCATGCGCGCAGTTCGCTGCCTGTCACGCCAGTTCTTCTTCGCGATCGGCTTGTGCAGCATGCTCGCCGGTTGCATGGATCAAGGCTTCTGGCGTTCGAATGCCGAGGTGCCGAGCGCGACGGATGCGGAAACCTGGTATCACAACGGCGATTTCGGCCGCGCCGGCCAGGCCTTCATGGATCTGGCGGATGCCGACCGCGAGTATCGCGATCATTATCGTTTGCGCGCCGCCGAGGCCTATCGCGAAGAAGGCAATCTCAACGCGGTCGCGTGGGCACTCGAAGGGGTGGAAGCGCGGCGTCTGAGTCCCCCAGAAGGCACGCGCGTGGATCTGCTCGAGGCCGAAGTAGCGCTGTCGCATCACGACGCAGCGCGTGCGTTGAATCTGCTCACCCTGCCGGAGGCGTCGTTGCCGCCGCCGTTGCGTCAGCGCGCGCTCGAATTGCGGGCCCGAGCGCAAGCCGCGTCCGGCGATGCTTTCGGTAGCGCGCGCTCGCGCGCCGCACTCGATCCATTGCTCAAAGCGAACGATCGCGCGCAAAACGAGGCGCGGATTCTCGATACGCTGGCGCCGCTCGATGTCGAAGCGCTCAAGCAGCAAGCCGCCGCCCTGCCGCCGAACGATGCGCTGCGGCCGTTCATCGATCAGGCGCTGCGCAGGAGCGGCCA